>MEWP01000068.1:27048-71409 GCA_001775395.1 candidate division Zixibacteria bacterium RBG_16_53_22
GCGGCGCGCTCGGCCTCCTTCTCGCTCAGTTGCGACGAGCCGAAAAATCCCCAGGCGCCATCGGCCATGACACGCACACCCAGGCCGGTGTCGACAGTAGAACTTACGGCCTCGGGGGCGCCGTCGGAATACCCGAGCGATTCACTCCTGGTCTCGACGAAACGGCAGTCGGCATATGACGCTCCCAGCGACTGCGCTTTCTTAATCGCGGCCTGCGCGATTTTTTCGATGTTTGCCATATCAGATCGAATGCGGAATTAAAAAGGTTATCAGGGTTATTACGAAACTTACAGCGACGAGCGAGGCATAGGATTTCGGAGAAATTTTAATTGCTCTTGCGCTCAAGCCCTGGGCGGCCAAAATGAATGTCACGAGCCAGAAGAGGAAGAGAATGACCGTCTTGTTGTCGGTGATGTCCCAGCCGATCGGGATGCCACTCCAGCCCTGGCCAAAAGCCTGGTAGGCTACGGCGTATCCCAGCGGGAAACCACCCAGGAAAGCGAAAATGACTGTTATAAGCAAGAAACGGACGGTGCGCTGAATTTCGCCCTTACCACGGGCAAAATCGATGGCGGTGAATACGGTCAGTATACCAAAGAAGATAGTGGCGAACATGCAGATAATATGGGGAATCAGGATGGCCGGTGAAACATGCCCCTTGAATTTGATAAACTGATCGTTTGCCGGGGGAAGCTGGGCAATTTTCATATTATCCTGCATGACATCGATATGATAAAACCACTTTTTCCCTTTTTCCAATGCCGGAAGGTCGGTGACGTAGCCATGGCCGGTAACGGCCATCTCCATTTTTCTATAAGGCCCGCTCTTAGTTTCCGAATAATTGACGATGGCTCGCACCGTGCTGGTGGACGAAGCCTGGAGTCTGATTACAGGCGTCTCCCCGAAGCTCTCGGTCACGCTTCTGTGAACTAAAGTGATGCCGTTGGCCTTGACCTGAAATTCCTCGGGATGCCGGGTCGAAGTCCGTCGGGCGACCGCCAAGAGCAAAATAGTCAATAAAAAGGCGATAACATAGCGCAACATCATTATTTGGCCTTCTCCTCCAATTGAAGTTGATAAGCGGCCTTCTTGGCCTCCTCGATAAGTTGGTCCAGGTCGCCGTTGAGAATATCCTCGAGGTTGTAAAGAGTCAGGCCGAATCGGTGATCGGTGACTCGGTTCTGAGGGAAATTGTAGGTCCGGATCTTCTCGGAGCGATCGCCGGTGCCGACCTGCGTTTTCCTCTGCCTGGCGATACTGGCCTGTTGTTCCATTATAGCGCGGTCGAGCAGCCTGGCGCGGAGGACTTTGAGGGCTTTATTCTTATTCTTAAGCTGTGATTTTTCATCCTGGCAAGTGACGACTGTTCCGGTGGGGATATGCGTGATCCTGACTGCGGAATCGGTGGTGTTGACCGATTGCCCGCCCGGACCCGATGAGCGATAGACATCCACTTTTAAATCGTTGGGGTCAATCTGGATATCGACTTCCTCGGCCTCGGGCAGGACGGCGACGCTGGCGGCCGAGGTGTGGATTCGGCCGGAGGCCTCAGTCTGCGGCACGCGTTGGACACGATGCACACCCGATTCCATCTTGAGCTCACCATAAGCCCCTTTACCCTCGACCATGAATATGACTTCCTTCAGCCCGCCGATCCCGGTGTCGTGAGTGTTCATAATATCGATTTTCCAGCCCTTATTTTCGATGAATTTGGCATACATGCGGAAGAGGTTTGCGGCAAAAAGGGCGGCCTCTTCGCCTCCGGTGCCGGCGCGAATTTCTACGATGGCGTTTTTTTCATCGCCGGGGTCCCTGGGAATCAACAGCAACTCGAGCCGCGATTGGACAGCCTTTAGCCTTTCCTCGAGTTCCGCAGTTTCGGTTTGCGCAAGTTCTACCAGTTCCTGATCGTTGGAAGAACTGACAATTTCCCTGTTCTCCTCGACCTGGCTGAATAGATAACGGAATTGTTTTCCGACCTCGATGATCTCCGCCAGGCTGGAATGCTCCTTGGTCAACTCCCGATAGCGGTTTTTATCGGCGATGGTCCTGGGATCGGCCAAAAGCTCGGTGATTTCGGCAAAGCGCTTTTCGTTTGTCTCTAGAATTTTAAGTAAATCAGACGACATATGATTTCTATTTGGTCAGCTTAATTTAAGCCGGCCCGATATCGAGCGACGTGCCCTCGATGGAACTGCGCAGGGCGGTCATGGCGACCTCGACCTGGTCATCGGAGGGCTCGCGCGTGGTGATTCTCTGTATCCAGAGGCCGGGGGCGATCAATATCCGGGTAACGGCGCTGTTGCGGGTCTTGCCGGATAACTTGAGAAGTTCGAATGAGACGCCGGCAACCAGGGGCAAAAAGACGAGGTGCGTGGCGAAGCGTTCGAAGACATTTGGGCCGTGTCCAAAGACGACAGCGAAAAAGGTGTCGGAAATGGAGTAGGTGATTATTGCCAGAACGGCTACGATCAATATGAAACTGGTGCCGCATCGGGGATGAAAGGTCTGGAAGCGATGAGTGGATTCTATCACCAGCGGCATGTCGGCCTCGAATGCGAAAATCGATTTGTGCTCGGCGCCATGATATTCGAAGAGCCGGCGGAAATCTTTAAAGTGAGAGAGGGTCCATACGTAAGCAATGAAGGTAAGCACTCTGATTGCGCCGGCCACGAGATTGAATCCCATGGCTTTCTTTTCGATCGACAGCAACTGGGTCACCAGGATAGGCAGGAAAAAGAAAATAGCCAGCCCCAGCCCAAGCGATATGACCACGGCCATGGCGATGGCCAAATTGGTCTTGCCGGAATCAGGGGTGGCCTTATGTTTTTCCGGAATCGGGCCAGTGGTGGCCATTTCGGCGGAATAATTGAGGGTCTTGATTCCCAGGGCCAGCATCTCAAAAAACGACAGGATTCCCCTGATTATCGGCAGGCCGAATGCCTTGCGCCGACGGGTCAGCGAAATGAAGGGCTCGGTCCTGGTAACGATGCTGCCGTCAGACAGCCTGACCGAGGTGGCCACTTTCTCGGGCGACTTCATCATGACACCCTCAATAACAGCCTGCCCGCCGACATTCTTGTCGATCGTCTCGGCCGCCAGGAGCGGATATGATAATATCTGCGCTATTTCTTTGACGAAGCCGTCTTTCATATCCCAACGTAAAAATAAAAAAATAGGCCCCGCGCGAGGGCCCAGTCATGTCTGTCCCGCGTTACTTGCCGGATTGGCCGCCATATTTGCGGCGGAATCTTTCAACGCGTCCAGCGGTGTCGATCAGCTTCTGCTTACCCGTGAAAAAGGGATGGCAGTTGGAGCATATTTCGACGTGGATATCTTTCAAGGTCGAGCGCGTCTCGATAACATTGCCGCAGGCGCATTTGATCTTGGTTTCATAGTATTTGGGATGAATACCCTGTTTCAAGATTCCTCCTTCAGAATAATCTTATAGTATAACTGACAATCGGCAAGTTTGCAACTTGAAAATTGGCCCTCCGGCAACTATTATTTTACATAGACCATTCTGATGACATTGCTACGGTTATTGCCAATTGCCTCTCCGTCGGCCCGGGTGACAAGCACTGCATGGTAAATGCCCGCCGCGCAGACCTCTCCGCGATAGTTAGTACCATCCCAAATGACGCGATTTGAGCCGGCATTAACGGCGATGCTGTTTATCCGTCTTCCCAGGATGTCAATGATCTCGATATTGGCCCTGGGGGTTCCCATAAGGCTATATTTAATAGTCGTTTGGGTGTTGAAAGGGTTGGGGTAGCTGCCGATCAACGAAATCTGCAATGGAGCGGGAACATCATCATTCACCCCGTTTATCCTGGTATCCAGAATAACGATCGATTGTGGGCCGTCACCAACAGCAAAGGGCATGTATGGCGGTCCCTGCAGGCTGATCTTGGAAACCGTATCATCGCCGAAATTACAGGTGTAGATGAAACCAACCGAATCGACGGCCACGTCCATAGCCCCAAGGCCAACAATTACGGGATTGTCGATTCCATTGATAATTTGACGTGTTTGCGCATTATATGCCAGGAGGAATCCGTGGTCAATCCATCCTCCGGCCGCCAGAAAGACTATGCTCCCCGGCGCTACCGCCCCGTTTACAGGCTGTCCGCCGATAAGAAGGGAGTCGACAACGGCGCCGGCGGCGGTATCGTAAATATAAACCGATCCGGCCACATCAGTGTAATTCCCGGTGCAGATAACATGAAATATGCTATTGGAAACTCGAACGAACGACTGAGGATTTTTGCCGACATCGATCTCGTCCTCCAAAATCATATTGATGGGATCTATTCTTGCGATTTGTCCCTGACCGTAGGAGAAGTCGTTTGGATTGAAAGCTGTCTGCGCGGCATATAGCTTACCACCCAACACGATTAAGCCCTCGGGGAAGCCGCCGATCTGGATTTGGTTATCGACTTCGTTCGTGGCCAGGTTGACTCGATAGACGAATCCCGAAACCCATCCGGAGACAAAGGCATAATTACCGTCGAAAGCGAAAGAATAAGGATTCGAGCCGATCACGAATGGAATATCGGCGACGGTTTGATAGTCGATCGGGCTGATTTTCAGCAGATTGGCAGAGATCGAATTTACCACATAAAGGTATCCGTCGTGAAATCCGACTTGATTGGGCGTATCGCCCAGCGTGGCGATATGATTCTGCACGACGCCCGTTTCGAGGTTGATTTTGGACAGCGTTTCAGCCAGGTTATTGATAATAAACGCCTCGGGGTCGGCCGAGACTCTTGCCGCTGATAACAGCGCCATGATAAATAATAACTTCCTCATGTACCCTCCCATAGTCTGGTTATTTGAATTTTCGCGTTTAACTCTCTTGGCCTCTCGGGAACGCGTTCTAAGATTTCGTAAGGGCGGTCCGAGGCATTGAGAACATCGATCCTGGGAACGAGCTCGAGCCCGGCCAGGCGGAATGTATAATTAATCGAGATATCGAGAATGTCGACCGGCGCAAGGGACTTGGTGTTTTCCTCAGTCATGAATCGTCGACCGATATGCCGACCCGAAACCGAAAGATTAAATTTGCCGAGGCCCAGGACGAGATCGACCCGTTGACTTCCGACCGGCCTGAAAGTCAGATATTTGCTGTAATAGACAGTATTCCCCTCGCGATTCACCGGCCTGATGAAACTGCCATTCCAGGAAATACTAACCGGGCCTGCAAATGGCCTCAGGGAGGCTCGCATTTCCCAACCATCGATTTTGGCGGCCGAGAGGTTAACCGGCTTAAACTTATCCCCTCCCCATCTGCGCCAGACGATGATATCATCATACCATGTCTCGAAACGCGCGACACCAAACGCAGATTGCCACGAGGAGCCCGGTTCGATTCCAACTCCAATCTCGTAGCCGGTCGATCTCTCCGGCAGCAGCCCGGGATTGGGAGTCGCAAAAACATCTTCTTTCCAATATAGGTCGGTGAGATTGGGCAGGCGCTGGGATCGGAAGAGGGCGAGATTCAGGCTGGTCCGAACCGGCAAGTTCAGAATCAAATGCATGGCAATCGATGGTCCCCAGAAAGTGTTGTCTCCGGCGCGCTCCGCTTTAAGGCCAATATTAGTTGTTGAATTTTTCATGAAGCCGCTGAGCGCGGGAAGGGCAACCTGAGCTCCCAACCCGGAGATAACAATATCCCGTGAATGATGGCCAAAGCTCGCATCAGGCCTTATGCGATCGGCGCCCTCGAGTGTCTCACGCCGAATTGACGCGGCGCCATTCAATCCTACCCGGCCATCGCGACTGATTTCGATCTTGAGATCATGCGCTCTCTCCGAAAAATCGGAATCATAGGGGATGAAGTTTGTCGGGGTGGCAGGTGATCGGTAGCTAATCGTGCGGGAGAGAATCCCGCCGTCGATATTCACACTGAACCTGTTGCTTGATCTGCGCTCGGCAATAAAGTAAAATTCGCGCTCGAATTCGCCGGACGTGGCCAGGGGAGTATACTGGAATACCGGCCCGGGGATTCCCGACCGGCGCTCGAAATAGCGGCCCTTGACCGCAAGCGAGAAGGCCTTCCCCTCATATCCGGCCTGACCGAAAAGCTTGCGGTCTCGAAGATAATTATTCTCTCGCGTTTGAATCTGCCCGCGGGGATCGATATAAGCGAAGTCGCCGCGCGAGAAAACGCCGACAAGATCCAGACCGGCAAAGATTTCCGATTTGAAGCTGTTATTGAGATTCAAGGAATATGACTCGCGTCCAAAACTACCCCGTTCGGCAGTCGAGGAAATTATATTTTCCCGAGAGGACCTGTTCGTAATGAAATTGACGCTGCCAGCCAACCCCGATCTGTCATAGTCGCCGCCCCTTATCATCTCGACCTCGGATATTGCGGCCAACGGTATGCGAGAAAGATCGCCGGTGGATGTCAAAGCGGAATTTTGGATTCTACCATCCAGCATGACCAAGACGGCATTGGCCTGCGATCCCCTGATTCGCAACAGCCGTTGTTGCCCTGAGCCGACAAGCTCAAGCTCTGGAATGGCCTTGACGAGGTCCTCGATTGTGCTCAATTCGCCCGGCCGGATCGAAATCCTGGTGATATTGCCAATGCGATCCGTGTGGATTTGTATCGGCCTTTGGGCAGATACAACCTGGTCACTAATCCTTATTGGTTCCGGACAAAGGGTGATATTCAATGTAGAGGGCAGATCTGAATTGATATCGGCTGCAATCGGACCTGATGAAACATATCCGATGCGACCGGCTCGAACAACATAATGGCCGCTCGGAATGCCAGCAAAAACAAAGCGCCCGGATTGGTCGCTTGATACGGCCCGCCCGATGCCATCGATTGTGACGGTAGCCCCCGCAACGGGCGCGCCAGACCGGAGATCAATGATCTGTCCGGAGATTTTTATATCTGTCTGAGCAAATAAGGCGGGCGGGCGAAATAAAGTTGTGGCCGATGCCAGCAAAGCCGCCAAAATAAAAATCCGGCCTCGAGATGTCCACGGGATCCAAGTGACCGGAAACAGGTTCTTAGTCTTTCCCATCCTCAAACCTCGAAGGTAACAGGAATTTAGATTTGCGATGGTATCCTGACTTTCGCCCCATCTCGGGCGCCGCGCCTTCCCTCCGACATCTGCCGAATGTGGCCTCTGCGGCAATTAAGCGATTACAGTAGCGGGACTGTGGCGGATTTTCACCGCCTTCCCATCGGGGCATTAAACAACTGCCCTATTTTCATATAATCATATTATCAATGCCGGGCGGTTGTCAAGAAAAATAATAAATAAAGAATCGCCAGCGATGGCATTACCCAGGCCGGCTGGCCGCCCCCCTTTTCAAGGGGGGAAAGAAATCCGGGTTTCCATAATGCATGGCCTCAGAAGCGCGAACGACGCTGGTGCAGACCGCGTCGTCGTGGATCGCAGCCGGATTTCTTCGAGGCCGAAAGGCCTCGGCGGCCAGCCGGCCGGCGCTGGCTACAACTGCTATTTTTCCAGCGTCATTCGACCGCTTAAACTTCCCTGTTCCGTCGTCAAGCGATAGAAATAAACCCCGGATGGTTGCATCGAGGCATCCCATGTGATCAGGTGTTTTCCGGGCTCGAGCCTGGAATCGAGAGGGGTCGCGGCGATGCGGCCCAACAAGTCGAATATTTCAAGTTTCACGTTACTGGAATGGGCGATAAAAAACGAAATCCGCGTGGACGCGTTAAACGGGTTGGGATAATTCTGGAATAGCAAGAAATCCTGCGGTAAAAAGTTGGGAGCCTCCGCAACCTGAACAGGCCCTCTTAAGAACCTCATGGCGGCATTCAGAAATTGCCGGCGAGTGCCATAGTAGAGCGGGAACAAATCATTAATTCCCTCAACGCCAAATCCCACTGTCAACGCTTTGTAAGCGCCATCATATGCTGCGGCCGCAGGGCGATCTGAGCCATAAGCCAACAGCGTGATTCCGCCCGGGTAGACAGTCAGAGCGTCTTGGGAGGACTGATTGTTGGCGCCGCCCTGGCCGGCGGTGAAGAAATCCAGGCTATCGAAGACAGTACCGGGAAGTCCGACTGGGCGATGGTCGAGGTCGGCCCTGTCATATCCAACCTTGAGATATTGATGAATCAATATCGTATCTTGCATGGTGCTGCGCTCGGATAGCCGCTGGACAAAATCCTGGCTTGTCATCAGCAGGTGGCCCGCGCCGTTCAAATAGGCGGTCAGCGCCGTAACTCCGGAGACAGGCATCGCCTGGGCGCGGGTGTTGCCGGTGAACCAAATAACGTAGTCATACTGCGACAGCACTGAATCGGGCGAACCTAAGGACGATACATTCCAATAGGCATATGGCTCGTTGATAGAATCGAGGGCCTGGGTATAAAATGTATCTATCGACATGCCGTTGTCGTCATCGACGAGGAGTAGATCGGGGGTTCCGAGCACTGAGCGCCTAATGAAATCCTGGGTGTAGAGACCACCGCGCGCCACGAATCTCAGGGTGAAATTCGCGAAATTGCTGGTATATCCTTGCGGGACTGTGAATGAAATAGGATCTGCCGCATTGGAAAATGGCTCGTCGACCGGAATAGTCCCGAATACTGATATCGAATCGCTAAACGTAATCAGGGGATCACTGCAGGATGCTGTGACAGTGAGATCATTTGTCAGGGCTCGAATGTTTCGGGCGGTGAAGATCAGGTCGCAAGTTTCGCCAGCTTCGGGCTGTCCATTACCGTTCCCGGCGGAATCGTCGAAACTGAAATTCAGAAGCTCATAAAACGGGTCAATGTACATCACTGCCAAATCGGCAATCATGGTCGAATCGGAGTTGCTCATTTCATATACTCCAACCTCCGAGTAGGCGCCGTCGTAAAAATTCGAGTTGGGCGCCGAGAAGTCATCGAAAGTTCTATTATCGAATGTCCCCGGCCAGGGATCGCCGGCATCGGAACCACGGTTATTTTCCAGGTCGAATCTGCCATCGGCTTGCTCGACCGCTACTTTGTAGTGGTTCTGATTGTTGTTGTCGGGCACCGTCTCATCGACATGGAAAATCACGAGCCCGTCGCCGGGCAGGCTGATGTCGAAAGATATCCTCTGTCTGTTTTCGACCAGGAAATATTCGTAGTGGGGGATTCCATAACTGTAAAGTCGGTATATGTCTGGGCTGATTTCGACAGCATCAATTTGCTCATCATAAAGATTAATACCGGGATCGGTCGGCATGACCCAGCCAAGTTCGGTTTTGCACCAGGCATCGAAATGAACGGGCCTGGCTCCGCCGCCGCCCCAGGATCCGCCGGCCATTACCGACCATGAACCAACACCGTCGGAATCATAATCGTAATCATATAGGTCTGGCAAACCCAGAACATGCCCGAATTCATGGCAGTAGACCCCAATAGTGGCAAAGCCGCCCGAACCGGTTTCCTCGGGCTCCATGGAATAGCTGTATGCTTGAACACCATCGACCGTCATGGGATTGCTTAATACCCAGGCATGAGAATGGATATAGTTCAAGTCGCCGGTATCCTCGTAACCTGGCCCGGCATGCACCACAAATAGCGCGTCAACCCAGCCATCACCATCATTGTCAAAAACTGAAAAATCGATACTGGGATCAGCGGCGCTCACGGCATCTTCCGCCAGACGCTGGGCGTTATGCGGATACTGCCCGAAACCCCTCTGGCCGTCAACATAGTAAGCGTAGGCCTGCGGCATCCTCAGCCATTGAGTTACCTGGCCGACCAGGAACGCCTGGTTGTAAGATGTTTCGAAGTAGTAATCGGTCATACTCCCGGGATAGGTGATGCCGGTCGAAAAAAGGAGCGTATCGAAATCGCCGGGTTCGGAATGAACTACCCATTCGTGCTGCATATCGATGAAATCGACCAGGATAATCAGGCAGTGAAGCGTGTCGACATCAGTAGCCGCGTTTCCGAATCGAATGGGATCTGGATGGGCCTGCCATACCCCCCTTTCCCTGGCCTGGCGGTCGGCCCGGACAATCGTCTGTAACTGCCCCGATTGCTTGAGCCTTTCGACGATCTCGGGTGCAATACTCACGGCGCCGGCAACCTGAAATGCCCCGAACAGAATCATTAATATTGCGAATTTGTTTTTCATCCTGTCACCCTTGCAGAAAGTCTAGATCTCGTCAATTCTATCTGGTCCGGAAAAATACCGGTAATAGGCGTATTGTCAAGTTTTCTTATAGGTTCAGGATTTGCCCGATCTACATGGTCGGACACCTAACGCCGACGTCCACTATCGCCGACATTCAGCAGGTCCAGCATTTTGCCGATATCGTTAGTCGGCGTACTGCACGTATATTTTCGGCAGACATAGGCAGCGGCCTTACCATCGATCGATTTCAGGTCTTTGACGAATTGGGCGAAATTCGCGACACCCGGTAACTGCTTATCCTCAGGCTTGAAGATTACAATCTTGTTGGGTATGAACCTCGCGCGCAGCGCGGACAACATTTCTCGAGTATCGTCGGCCTCCGGATTGCCCGTAATTAGGACCTCGTACGCCGGCCCAACCGCAAAATCAAATGCTGTCAGAAACATGGCGAATGCCTGGGGGGCGCGTCTGACCTGGCCGGAAAAGGCGTTGAATACCTTATTGGCCATGGCATCGTACTTGGCATTTCCGGAGATGCGGCCCAACCTGATAAGATTTAGCGCCGCCACGGAATTCCCTGATGGTACGGCCCCATCATGAACTTCTCTTGTTCTGACCGGGAGCTTTTCTGTATCGTCAGCAGTGAAATGAAAAGAACCGCTATCGTCGTCCCAAAAATGCTCGAGCGCGATCGCATTAAGCTCGAAAGCATCCTTGAGAAATCCGACGTCGAAAGTGGCTTCATAGAGATTTATCAATCCCCAGATCAAATATGAATAATCATCTATATTGGCCGGAATCGCCGCCTGGCCGTCGCGATACCGATGCCACAGCCGCCCTTCCGGCGTGCTCATTCTGGCCATGATAAATTCAACAGCCTTACGGGCCAAATCGGCATAGCGGGGCTCATTAAAAGCCTGGGCGCCGAGGGACAAAGCCGCAATCATGAGGCCATTCCAGTCGGTCAAGACCTTGTCATCTTTATGAGGCCGGGGTCTCGTTTCCCTGATCTCGAAAAGCCTCCGGCGAACCTTCTCGATCCTCATTTTCAAATCAACCTCGTTAATATTTAATTCCCCGGCGAGCTCAGGCAGCAATGTAGTGAGGTGCAATATATTGGCGTCTGTTCTGCGTCCGGTGACCTGCTCATCGAAATTTCCGTTTGGATCAATACCAAATGCCCTGATTACCAATTCGGCATCGTCGTGATTCAACTCGTGCCTGATTTCTTCCTCTGTCCAGAGATAAAATCGGCCCTCCTCACCCTCGCTGTCGGCATCCTCGGCGCAATAAAATGCCCCTGATGAATCGGTCATATCGCGCAAAACATATTCGAATATATCTCGCGCCGTTTCGCAATATAGATTCTTATGCGTAACCTGCCAGGCCTCTATATAAGCCATTGCCATTAAGGCCTGATCATAGAGCATCTTTTCGAAATGCGGCAGAAGCCACATCGGGTCAGTCGAATAGCGGTGGAATCCAAAGCCGAGATGGTCGTAGATACCTCCAAGCCTCATGGCCTTCAGAGTTTTCTCGACCATTTCGAGGGCCCTGGATTCTCCCGAGCGTCTCCAGTACCGAAGCAAAAACAACAGGTTGTGCGGCGTCGGAAATTTTGGGGCCCGGCCGAACCCGCCGAAACGCGAATCGAAGCTGGCGGTGAATTGCTCATAAGCCAATTTCAGAATCGGCTCGCTCAATTCCCCGTCGGAAAATGAAGCTGATGCCTGAGACAAGGCATCGGTAATTTTAATTGATGATTGAAGTATATCATCTCGTCTGGACCGCCAGAGCTCCTTAATGCGCGGAATAAGCTCCATCATGCCAATATGTCCATAGCGTGAATCCCGCGGGATGTAAGTGGCGGCATAAAACGGCTTTTTGTCGGAGGTCATTATTATGGAGAGCGGCCATCCACCGCTGCCGGTAACAAGCTGGCAGACCCTCATATATATATTGTCGATTTCTGGATGCTCTTCACGGTCAACCTTAATTGACACGAAGGCATCGTTCATGAGATCGGCCACGGCTTCGTCCTCAAATGATTCGTGCTCCATGACGTGGCACCAGTGGCAGGTGGAATATCCAATCGAAAGGAAGATCGGCTTATCCTCGGCTTTCGCTTTTTCGAAAGCCTCATCTCCCCAGGAAAACCAGTCGACCGGATTGGCGGCGTGCTGCAGGAGATACGGGCTTTTTTCCTCGAAAAGCCTGTTGTGCTGTTCCTTTGCCCTGTCTTTCCCGGTCTCATCGACCATGGCAATGCTCCTTGATAGATTGCCCCCGGAAAACCAGGCCATCTGCGGTAGCGGCTGATGCTGCCAATTTCATGAAAATATAATCCGCCTCATGCAATATTCGCCCGAAAGCATTCGAACTTGTCATAAGTACTTGATGATCAAACATATCAGGTTACCAACCTGTTGGGCAGTATCAATGTTCCTATATGCACAAGGGAGCACCATCCGAATAAAAAATCTATTGATTAAGTAAACCCAAGATGATAGATTCGCGCCTTGATTTAACGCGGCCGGAAAGGCCGGTGAACAATAGTGAATGATGAAAGCCTAATCACAAGAGTCCGCCGCAAGTTAATAGGTAAGCCCCGCGACGTAAACGACCCATCGATTTTCCACAAGATCGCCCTCATACCCCTTCTCGCCTGGATCGGCCTGGGGGCTGATGGCTTATCATCATCATCTTACGGACCCGAGGAGGCTTTCAAGGCCCTGGGTGAGCATACCTACCTGGCTGTCTTCCTGGCTGTGGGAACGGCCATTACAGTATTTGTCATCTCATTTGCATATATGAAAATCATCGAGCACTTCCCTCAAGGCGGAGGTGGCTACGTCGTGGCATCACATATGCTCGGCGAAAAGGCGGGTGTGATTTCGGGAAGCGCCTTATTGGTTGATTATATGCTGACCATCACTGTTTCAATTGCAGCATGTTCCGACGCGCTTTTCAGTTTTCTTCCGATCGAATTTCACCACTATAAGCTTGTTTTCTCGACTCTGCTGATTTTAGCACTGATAATATTGAATATCCGCGGAGTCAAAGAATCGATTGCCGTCCTGGCGCCCATATTCGTGGTCTTTATCCTGACCCATGCCATCCTCCTTGGCTATGGCATTCTGTCGCATACGAATCAGGTCGGACCGGTTATCGAAGATTTGGGAAACCATTTCAGCTACGACATATCCACCATCGGGGTGGCCGCCATTTTGGCGATACTCCTGCACGCTTATTCCCTGGGTGGCGGCACCTATACCGGTATCGAGGCAGTCTCAAATGGCCTGCAGATAATGCGCGAGCCCAAAATTCACACCGGCAAGACGACGATGCTTTATATGGCTGTATCGCTGGCGGTGACAGCCGGTGGTATTTTCCTCTGCTACCTCCTTTGGGACATGGCTCCGGTCGAGGGCAAAACACTTAATGCCAGCCTGGCGGAATCCATTTTTTCCGGCTGGGGCATCGGCCATACTCTGGCGGTGATCACCATTTTTTCCGAGGGGGCGTTATTGCTGGTGGCCGCTCAGACCGGATTCATCGATGGTCCGCGGGTGATGTCGAATATGGCGGTCGATAGCTGGCTGCCGCGGAGATTTGCCACTCTATCGGATCGCCTTACCATGCAAAACGGCGTGATGCTTATGGGCATCGCCGCGCTCATGCTGTTGTTTTTCACGGCAGGCTCAGTGGGAGCCCTGGTGGTCATGTACTCGATAAACGTGTTTTTGACATTCACGCTCTCGCAGTTTGCCATGGCCAGGTTCTATTTCATGAATCGCGCGGAGGATCGGAAATGGGCACGCCATATCACGATTTTTCTAATCGGATTCCTGCTGTGCGCAATCATTCTGATAGTGACGCTGGTCTCGAAATTCAGCGAGGGTGGATGGCTGACGCTTCTGATAACATCGGTCGTGGTCGGCCTATGTTTTGTGATTCGGCGCCATTACCAAAGGGTGAAATCCGAGCTTGAGAACCTCGACCGCTTATTCATCGAACTGCCGACATCGGAGAAATACAACGACAAGCCCGTCAATCCCAACGACATGACCGCCATTCAACTTGTCGGCGGCTATAATGGCTTCGGGATCCATACATTCCTATCTATAATCAAAAATTTCCCAAATCTTTATAAAAATTTCATTTTCGTTTCGGTCGCGGTGATTGATACCGGCTCATTTAAGGGGAAATCCGAAATAGAAAACCTGAAGGCCTCTGTACTGAAAAGCCTGGAGAAATATGTCGAATTGGCCAGACGGTTTGGATTTGCGGCCGAATATCGCTTCGAAGCGGGCACCGATGTCGTCGAAAGCGCAGTCGAGATCTGCACGGCCACGACCGCGACATTTCCGCGCTCGACAGTTTTCGCGGGGCAGCTGACTTTCAGCCTCGAAAAATTCTATCATCGCATTCTACATAATGAGACTGCATTCGCGATCCAGAGGCGATTACACTGGTCCGGTATCACTGCCGTGATATTGCCGATCCGAATGAAGGTGGGGAAATCAGGATTGAAAAAGGCGAAAAAGCAACCGCCATCACTTGACAATTAGCATCTTCCTCGAAATCGAGGACAGGGCCTCCAAACGCGCGAAATAGATGCCGGTCGAAACCAGCCTGCCCCTATCGTTGGAACCATCCCACACAACGCTCCCGCCGCCGGTAATCCTCAAGTGCCGAACCACTCGCCCGGTGATATCATAAATGTCAATCATCTCACCCGAGCGTACCCGGGGATCGAAAGTGATGGTTGTAGCGCCGTTGAAGGGGTTCGGATAGTTGGTGAGAATTCCCGATATGACGGGCAGCCGGTTATCGACGGCCGGTGTCGAACCGGGAAGCAGGTAGACGGCCGTCCAGATATCGATGACTCCCCAGCCGTAGCTGTTATCCTCGCCCTGCGGCCCGTAATCGACCGCCGAATTTAGAAGCGCCGCCTTGATCTCTTCGGGAGTCGCATTGGGATTGACCTGGCGTAGAAGAGCCACGGCGCCCGCTACGTGCGGGGTCGCCATCGAGGTGCCGGAAAGCGCGATATAACCGCTATCGAGATATGATGAGCGAATGGCCACCCCCGGAGCGGTAATCTCGGGTTTGATTGTGGTATGGTCACATCCTGATGGTCCCCGGCTGGAGAAGTCGGCAACGATAAATGTGTCACCGATTGTCGATACTGCTCCTACAGAAAAGGAATTAAAGGCAGAAGTGATCCTGTCGGCCGGCGTACGCATGGTTTCGGCGCCGGGGCCTTCATTACCCCCGCCGAAAACCGCCACCACCCCAGCAGCCTCGAGATTGTCGATTGCTTCCCAGAAGGTCTGATCGCAGGCAGGGAAATAACCCGCCGGAATACCCCATGAGTTGTTGACGACGTCGGGCACGTCATGGGTGGTGGCCGGGTTACAGTCTGGGTCTGCCGCCCACTGGAACGCACCTAACAGATCGCTGATAGTTCTCAGTATTCCGCCACCTCCGATCGCCCTGGCCGCGATCCACTGCGCTCCCGGCGCCACGCCGATCGTATCAGGGCCGTCGGATCCGACCATGATACCCATCGTATGGGTGCCGTGGCCTTGCAAGTCATAGGGCCGTTGCTCCTCGTATCCGGCGGGGTCGAACCAGCATTCATTGGGAGGGGCCCCATTGTTGCCTCGGTACTTGTAGTAAAGGGCAGGATGATCGACATCGACGCCGGTATCGAAATTACAAACGATGGAACCGGTTCCATCGATCCCCATTGCCCAAACCGCGGGCGCCCCGATGACTCCCAGGCCGGGTTCATGGCCGGAATTGACAGGCGGGACATCTCGGCTTTCCACGGGCGCCACAAGCTCCACGGGAACGTTCTCGAAAGCATATTCGACGTCGGGATGTCCCTTCAAGCCTTCAAGAACGCCATGATCGGCGGTAACCACGACGGCATTTATAATCCAGAGTCTCTTATAAGAATCGATTTCCCCGAATTGGCTCAATTCATCCAGGCGCGAAATAAAACCGGCCTGAGATATGGTGGCCTTGTTCATGAGATGTTCCACCACTAAATGATGGCTGGAGACCTTGTCGCCCAGCCTTGAGCCGGCCGGCAGCGGCGGCCCCGACGAGCGCAATTTGAAAATCATCGTCTCGGCATTTGAATCGATGAAAAGAAGGATTATTGCGAATATTATCGAGATGACTTTCGCGAATAAGTTGAATGGGGCATTTTGAAATTTATTCATCGCAACAAATGAATTCAAAAGGCATGCCCGAATCGAGATTGGTTTCCCAAATGCCTACGTAGAGAACACAATCAGCGACAATGGCTTATAGGGAAATTTCCGATGCGCATGGCGTGCACAACACAAACCATGAAAAAAATGCGCAAGGCGATGCGCATTAGCTGAAAGCCCGGAGTCAAGATAAAAAAAGCCCCCGGCTTTGGGCCGGAGGCTTAAATAGGCGCGGAGGCTGTTATTTAATCAGTACCATCCGCCTGGTTTCGGACAAGTCGCCGACACTTATCTTGTAGAAGTAAACGCCGGAGGCGACATTGGAAGCATCCCAAATGATGCTGTTATGGCCGGCGGCATAAAGCCCGGATACAACATCAACACGCTGGCCAGCGATGTTATAGATATCGAACCGCACATCCGATTCGCTCTTCAATGAGAAATTGATGGCCGTTTTCGCGTTGAATGGGTTCGGATAGTTCTGGGCCAGGCTGAACGCCTTGGGCACGGGGGTTTCATCGATGCCGGTGATTGTGACGGTATCGGCAAAAACCTTGAACATGATATCGGAGGAGCCGCGATCACGATCCTGGGCCAGGCCGCCGGTGTATTCCCATCCCCTGTTGGAGAGCGGAACGGAATTATCCATGGCGAACGAAAATGTGCTCTGCAGGGCATGCAGGACAACCAGGTAGAATTTGGCATTGGGGGCAAATATTAGATTGTCGGCCCAACTGAAGTCGACATCGACAAAAGTGCCTGCCATACCGGTGGTAACTTGCATAGTATCACCCGCCAGAATGTTGTGCTCCCAGGGGTGGCCGGCGCTGTCCGGCATTATCCAGATATACGCTGGTCCTTCTGCCGTAACGTCAGAGACCATGAAGCTGCCGCGCGTCATCCTGACAGCCTCGGGAACTTCGAATTCCACACCAAAGCCGGAGAAATCGCCATTCCAACTGCGGCCGGAACCGCCCGGTATATTATCATCGTAGCGGAGCTCTTGCGGCAGCACGTAAACCGGCATTTCAATGGTCTTGACATTATTGAGATTGTTGGCGTCACCGCCCAGCATCGTCGTGAAAGTTATTCGCCAGGTCCCAGTCTGGGTTGGGGCGAAGTCGACGAAGTCCATCCAAACTTGCGCGGCGGGCTCAATTGCGGCTATGGTGTCGTAATGGTCGTAGACAGGAGTGCTGGAGCCACGCCTGATCTGGCACCTAACCGGAACATTGGTTTCGGCGCGGTTACCGAAGTTTTTGAATAAAGCTCGCGGCGTAATGGTGCTGTCGTCATGCACGAAAATAGCCCCTGACGATTCATTCATACCCTCGAACACGCCCATGTCATGCACCACATAACTGGGATTGGGAATAACCGTGAACCTGAGCGCCAGATTGGCGTGCCACATGTGGCTCGACGGCAGGTTATCCTCGAGGTATTCCAATCCCACCTGGCCATTGACGTTTTCGATGCCTATGACATCCTGCAAATTGCCGTTCTCGTTGAAATTGCCATGATTCTCGCCGTATTGAAACGTGATCGACGAATCAACAGAGGCGAGGATCATCTGGAAAGTATGGGTCGAGTCGTCGAGCCCATGATCGGCGCTGAATTGCGGCACGGCTATCCAGGATACGATGAAGGAGTCGACGTTGTTGCTGTAATACCAGCATTGGCCGCCGCGGGTGAAATCGAGATCGCCTGTCAGCACCGCCAGCAGGTCGTTGGGTAGGGTGTCGGGATCGGGGATGCTGGTGAAAGGATGGGCATAGTTGTTGCTGAAACTGAATGAAATGTAGCCGTTGGATCCGATCCACATGTGGTTGACAGTATACCAATAATAAGGGAATTCAAATCCCATGGAGATGGGGCCGACATTGTTGTCGTCGGCCAACCCGAGCAGGCGGGTGCCGTTACCTGTGATGTCGATCCAATTGAAGGTCGGGCCGCCGCCGCCATCATTATCGACCCACCTGTAGCCATAGGCATCCGGGCCACCCTGATCGAAAGGCGTCGGATCGGGGATGGCGGGCGCGCTGGGATCGGCGCCCGGCATAGCCAGAGCGACCGAAACCATGGCCAACAGCATGATTGAAACCATAAAAGCTTTTCTCATTAATTCCTCCTTAAGATTTTTATATTTCGCGCTCAAACAGACTAATTTTCTCTAAGCTCACCTCCTTATCAATCTTTCTAATTAAGTGAAATGTGCTTTTTACGTTCGCCTATTTTATCAAAGTCATTCTTCTGGTCAAGACTTCTTCACCGGCCTGAAGACGGTAGAAGTATATCCCCGACGAAACCGAGACGCCCGACTCGGACCGGCCATTCCAGATCAGATCGTGCTCACCGGGTTCGAGATACCCCTGATGGAGCAGGCGGATTCGCCTGCCGAGCAGATCGTAAACGGAGAGGGTCACATCGGATCCCGACGGCAATGAAAAACCAATCCTGGTCTCAAGATTGAACGGATTGGGGTAATTTTGATCGAGCCTGATCGATAAGGGCAGCGGCACGTGACCGTCTTCGATTCCAGTCAGGAAAAAGCCATAGTAGCCGTTTCTGCCGATATCCTTGCCAAACTGCGGCCAGGGGAAGGGCTGCGATGTGAGGTCGTCTTTGTAATCGATGACCTCGAGGTTGTTGCCGGCGATCTTCACGCCGGTGATAATTTCGCAATCGCCGTCGTTATCGATATCGGCCAGCGCGGCCGAACCCGGTATCTCGGCCGGATTGCTGACGGTGATGGGGAAGTTATGGAGCGCCTGAGCCTGATAATTGACAGCGTAAATTTTTCCGTCGTAGTCGCCGAAAACGATATCGGGGTAATTGTCGCCATTTATGTCACCGATGGCGGGAGACGAAGTGATCATGCCGCCGGTTTGCAGCGGAAATCCGCCCTGCGGGGTGCCGTCATTGTTGAAGACGTAGAGCCGCCAGTCGTTGCAGCCCACCACTATTTCCAGCCGGCCGTCGCGATCGATATCGCCGAGCGATGGTGAGGAATAGATCGCTGATCCCGCGTGTTGCGGCCAACCCGGCATGACCGTGCCGTCATTATCGAGCACAAAGAGGTCGCCGCTGCCCGTGCCGACAACAAGATTGAGATTGCCATCCCCATCGATATCCGCTACAGCCGCGGCTGTTCTTATCTGGCCGGTAAGCCTTCGAGGGAATCCCGCAACGTAGGTCTTATCGGCGTTCCACACATGGACGCTGGAGTCGAGGTCGCAGTAGATAATCTCTTTCAAGCCGTCATTATCTATGTCGGCCAGGGAGGCAGCGCCGTAGAAATAGCCGATACCCTGATATGGCCATGTGCCGTAATCAGTGCCATCGCGCCGAAGCACGTGCACTCTCTTGGTGGTGAAGGTGCCGGCGATTATTTCCATGAGCGAATCGCCGTCGATATCGCCCACCACGGGGGTGCCGAACATGACGCTTCCCAGGCTGCGCGGGAAACCGGCTACGGAGGAACCATCGGCGTTCCACATATAGATATTGCCGTTACGCGCCATGCCAACTACCTCGAAATCGCCGTCATGGTCGAGATCGCCGGCGGCGGCGCCACCGGGCGCCTCATGGGCGACCGTCACGGGCCAGCCGGCTGTCAGTGAGCCGTTTGACTCAAATGAATAATAATTTCTATCGCCGGCCCCGACAATGATCTCCTTGCCGGCATCGGAATCGAGATTCGATACCAGGGCCGGTGATTCTATGTTGCCGGGGATATTGCCGGGAAAACCGGCTTGTTCGAGGGTGACCGATACCGCGAGGGTGATCTCGGAGCTGAAGCCGGAGCCGGTGGTTAGTTGAAGCGTGAACTCATGGCTTCCGATCACGGCGTCCTGATTGACCCGAATATCAAACGGGTTCGAGGCGTTGTTCCCCTGCCCCCCATTGCCCGGAATAGCGCCAAAAGTCGCGACCGAATCCAAAATTGTGAATTGACCGTCAGATCTCAGGACCCCGGTGACATTCGAGGCGCTTTGCCAGGCGTTTGAAACGGTCACCGCGAGATTAAATCGCTCGCCCGGATTCAGCAGCTGATCGCCGTCGTCCTCGGTTTGAGTGATACTGATGCCGCCGAGGAGAAACCGCGGAAAGTACTCTCGGCCCACCGCCACCGCGGCGTTAACTCGTCCCCGTCCCAGCATGCCGCGATAGCTCGGATTCAGATGATCTATGGTGTCGGCGCTATTTTGCATCAGGTTGACGACGCTATCGACCGAGATGCTGGGACGCGCCGCCCGGATCAGGCAGACGACACCGGCCACGATCGGCGAGGACATCGAGGTGCCCTGAAGAGAGGTATAACCGCCGTGGTCCCATGTCGAATAAATACCCTCGCCGGGAGCCGAGATGTCGACCCAGATGCCATAGTTGGAGAAATATGATTTCACATCGTTGCCGTCAACGGATGCCACGGCGACAACGTGATTATACCCAGCGGGGTAAGATCGTGACGAGGTGTCGTCGTTTCCGGCGGCGGCCACAACCACGATACCCATGGCATAAGCGGAATTAATAATATTCTGTTCGAATTGCGAGGGGCTTCCAGGCCGGCCCCAGCTTAGATTGATGACAGTGGCGCCATTTTCGACTGCGTAGACGATGCCGTCATAGCCGTAAGGCACATATTCCGGATTGCTGCCGGAGCATTTCAGGGCCATAATCCTGGCCCCCCAGGATATGGCGGCGCCACCGATACCATTATCGCAAGCCATGGTGGCGCATCCGGCGACATGGGTGCCGTGGTATGGGTATGGCTCGAAGGGAATATTATCGTTATTTCCGAAATCCCAGCCAACGACATCATCGTCATAGCCATTGGCATCTTCATCCAGATAGTTTATGTCGGCATCGGTAAATAGGCCGTCGTTGTTTATATCCTCGGGCTCGTTGATCCACATATTGGGCTCGAGTTCGGGATGGTCATAATAAACGCCGGAATCGACAATACCGAGGATGGGCCTGCTGGTCGTGTCGCCGCGGATGAAATCCCACGACATGTAGGCCTCGATCTTATTCAGATGATACCAGGCCCCGATGAGAGGGTCATTGGGCAGATAATATGCGCGATGGATGTAATATGGCTCGGCCGACTCGATACGGCCATCGGCCGACAGAGACTCGATTGCCGATTCGAGGTCACCGCCATCGCCTATGGTGAATATGTACAAACGATCGACAACATCACGCAGAATCTCATGGCTGATCTGTCCCTTGTAGAATCTCTCTATACTGGTGACTCTTTCGGCAACGATTATGCGATCGAGGTCGGCATAGCCGGTCGAGATCGAGCCGGTAGCTGTCGGATCGACCGGGACCAGTTCCACGCCCCGTTGAATCGAGACCACTATGCGGTCCGCAAAGAAATCGACGCCGGGAATACCGTCTATGGCGTAAGGATTGGCGGTGGGAATCAACAAGGCCAGGCCAAGCAAAAGAGCCGGCCTTTGGAATCCGAAACAGGATTTTATCAAAAACTCCCCCTGACTTGGCAGGTGCTTCGAATGAGGCTTTGTATCACAAGATGCGACTTTGTCTTACGTGAACGATCCACAGCATGCATCAAATTACCCAAAGTAGCTTAGCCCCTTAATTAGATTTATTAATATAGCTACCTGTTGTCAAGGAAAAAACGGCGCGACAATCCCTAATTCTCCAGCTTAAAAAAAGCAAAAGCCCCATCCAACAGGAAGTTAGATGGGGCCCTGCGTGTCAAATCATAAATTACTTGAGAAGGACCATCTTGCGCGTTAGAACGCCTTCGGTGGTATCGAGTCGGTAGAAATAAATGCCCGAAGTTACAGCAATCCCAGAATGATCGGTGCCATTCCATATGAATGAGTGCTGTCCGGCGGTCAATCGTCCCGAACTCAAGGCCTTGATCCGCCGTCCGAGGAGATCGAATATCGAAAGGTCGGCCTGGCCATCGCGAACCAGCGAGAAGCTAATCGAGGTAGTGGCATTGAACGGATTGGGGTAATTCTGGGCCAGTTCAAAGGTCGCCGGCAGGTCAACATTATCGTAAGCGGAGACGAGAGCTGTTTCGTAGTTGCCGCTGCGGAAGGAATCATGGGCGAAGACAGACCACTGCAGATATGAAAGGCTGGCTTGTGACTTGTAATCGATCACGACGAGGTTAAACCACAAGCCCTTGATCGGAATGACGATTTCCATATCGCCGTCGTTATCAAGGTAGCCTATTGCCGCCGTAGCGCTAATCGGACGCGAGGCGCCTGTGGACGGTAGCGGGAAATAAGGCAGGACGCCTCCGTTCCTATCCAGGCCGTAGGTGGCGCCGTTGGAAGAGCCGATGATTATATCTGGCTGGGCGTCACCAGTAATATCGCCCACGACCGGGCTGGCAGTGAAAGCTCCACCGAGAGTCTGCGGAAATCCCGTCAATTCCGCACCGGTATAATCCACAACGTGAAAGATACCATTACCGGAACCGAATAGCATTTCCAGATCGCCATCGTTATTCATATCGGCCAGGGACGGTGAGGAACGAAGAGAGGTCCCATAGCTGATCGGGAAGCCGGGAGCTATAGTTCCGTCATGATTGATCAAGTACAGGTTTCCATTATATGTTACGACCGCTATCTCGAGTTGCAAATCATTGTCGATATCGCCAACTGAAACGGAACACCACATTTGTCCGCTAAGATGAACGGGGAAGCCGCTGACTTCGGAGCCGTCGGCGTTCCAGACATGAACCAATGAATCATAGCCGGCATAAACGATTTCGGTGCCTATATCGGAATCGAAATTGCCCGAGGCGGGTGAACCCATCCACCTGTTCATCGGTGCGGTCGGCCATCCCGCATGATCGGCGCCGGTGTGATCGAGGGCGTAAACTCTAAAGTCGGTGAAAGATCCGGCAATTATCTCGAGGTCGTTGTTGCCATCGATATCAGCCAGAAGCGGGCCGGAGAAAAATGTGCCGCCTTTGTAAACCGGGAAACCGGGCATCAGGGTGCCATTGGCGCGCCAAACATAAAATCTGCCGTCTTTTGTGATAGCCACAACCTCGTTGGCCCCATTGTTATCGATATCTGCGACCGCGGGGCCGGAGACAATTTCACCGGCGACACTCTGAGGCCAGCCGGGGGTATCGGAGCCGTCCGACTCTATAACGAAAATATAACAATCATTTCCGGGCCCTGAATTTCCCACGACAATCTCCCCGCTGCCGTCACCGTCGACATCGGTAAGCATGGGGCTGCAATCGATTTCAGTGAAGCTTCGCGGGAAACCGGCCTGATAAAGCAGAACCGGGACCTTCACTGAAAGCGTATCGAGGTACGCCGAATCGGCCGTGACGATGACATTCAAGGGCAGGCTATCCGGGATGATATTCAGCGGGGCGATTAAGCTGAATGGATCCGCTTGATTATTGGCATCACCGTCATGAGCAATATCCCCAAAACTGGCGGTCGAATCTATCAGAGTGAAATTCTGACCGCTGACCTGAACGTTCACATTAAAGGCATCGGCCCACTGGTTGTGAAGGTATAGCACCATGCTGAATGTCTCACCAGGATTGATAATAGAATCGCCGTCACCCTGCGTCACCGCCAGAGTCATCTGCGCAATTTGGATATTGGGAATGCTGCCGGCCCCCAGGGCGGCGACAGCGTTGATCCTGCCGGAGCCGAGCTGCCCGGCATATTGGGGATTGAGGTAGTCGATAGTGTCGGCGCTGACGAGGATGGTGTTGACTATATCCTCATTGCTCCAGGAGGGATGGGCTGCTCTGAGCAGTCCCGCCAGGCCACAGGTAATCGGGGAGGCCATGGAGGTGCCGTCGAGATATAACATGCTGTTTTGACCCCAGGTGGCATAGATACCGACACCGGGCGCAGAGACATCGACCCAGGTTCCATACGAGGAAAAGTCAGGCTTGTGGTCGGACGAGTTGGTGGCGGCCACAGCCACCACGTTATTGTACGCCGCCGGATAGAACATCTGACTGTTATAGTTGTTTCCTGCTGCCGAGATTATCACGACACCGGCATTCCAGAGGCTGGTGACGAGATTCTGATTGGTCTGGCTATATGACGGCGAGCCCCAGGAGCAATTGATAATGTGGGTTCCGTTATCGGCGGCCCACGACATACCCTGGTATACAGCGGTGAGCTGGCCGGCGGCGTTAGTGCCCTTAACCGCCATCAGCCGGACAGAGAATCCGAGGCCGGCGCCATTCAAATTGTTGTCGGTAACCTCAGAGGCGCAGCCGGCCACGTGGGTACCGTGGGTCGGCGTAAGCTCGCGCGGGTCGTTATCATTCTGACCCATATCCCAGCCGATGACATCATCAATATATCCGTTACCGTCATCATCGGAGCCATTATAATCGCCGCTATCCATGGTGCCATTGCCATTGATGTCTTCCGGCACGTTTATCCACATGTTGGCGGCCAGATCGGGGTGCATCCAATACACGCCGGTATCGACAATAGAGATTATGGCATAGGCGGTGGTATCTCCGCGGATGATATCCCAGGCCTCATAGGCGCGCACGCGGGTCAGATGCCATTGAGAGGAGCGCTGAGGATCGTTAGGATTATAGGTCAGATGCGGAATATCGTAAAGATCGGCGCATTCGACTTCATCCGCTGTCCTGAATGCCTGGCGCGCCGCCATGACTTCCTGCCCCGGGGCCACGTGGAAGATGTACATTCTCTCCAAAAGCTGGCCAAGGATAGGATTCCTGGGTCGGGTCGGATAGAACGGCTCGATCATCGTAACCTGTTGATCGGCGCAGAAGTTATCGAGGGTCGGGATACCGGTTTCGGCAACTCCGGAGAGCGTTTGCCCGACCATCAGGGGCGGGATTCCCGGGCGGGTGGTGACGATAAAGCGATCCACCAGATACTCGCCGCCATCGGGTAAGAAGGCCGTTTCCAAAGCCTCGGCAAAGACTGCTGCCGGAATAAACAACAGCAATGCCCAGATTAATGTCGTTTTCATTTAGGGCTCCTCTTTAGAGTACAATAAATCGATGAGAAAGATTTCCCGGCAAGATACGTCATATTAAAAAAAATAATGCAAATCCGGGGCAAAATCAAGTTAAAAGCACGATCATTGAATTACTCAGCTGATTCCGGCCCCTCAATTCGACCCTGCTTTTCGACAACGCGAGACCGGGCCCGCAAACCAATCTAATAACCGCGCATGGACATGAATAATTCCATTTTTTTCACAACCCTGACGCGGACATCCGACCCGGATATTCGGCTTGCCGGATATGTGCTACAGTTGTATCATGTTATCATGAGGAGGTTTAATTCGGAGTTCGCCTGGGCGATGGCGATATGCGGGTTGGCTTTGATGGTCAGGCTAATCTATTTTTTTCAGGTGAAAGCAAGTTTCCCGGGTTGGGATTCTCCGACTATAGATCCTCTCTACCATGACCTCTGGGCCCGGCAGATTGCCTCCGGCAACTTGCTGGGATCGGGTCCGTTTTTCCGGGCGCCTTTTTATGCTTATTTTCTCGGACTGATTTACGCCATCTTCGGACCATCGCTGGCAGCGGCCAAAATCATTCAGCACTGCATTGGAGCCGTTACCTGCTCGGTGATTTTCCTTTTCGCCAACAGGTATTTCGGGCGCAGGATCGCGGTTCTGTCGGGTCTGGTCTCGGCATTTAGCTGGGTCCTGATTTACCACGAGGATGAACTTCTCCTCGATTCTCTTTTGGTATTGTTTTCCGTCGCCCTGATCTGGCAGCTCATGCGAGCCGCGCAAAAGCCATCATTAAGGCGTTTTTTCATTTCCGGGCTCTGGCTGGGACTGGCCTCGATTACAAGGCCCAACTACCTGGCTTTCTTGCCCGTGATCTTTATCTGGTTTCTCCTCTTATGGAAAACAGACTACAAGACCAGCCTGAGGGGCCTTTTGGCCATATGTATCGGAGCGGTAATATTGATTCTACCGGTAACCGTCAGGAATATCATCATTGGTAAAGACGTCGTCCTGATAGCCTCTCAGGGGGGAATTAATTTCTATATCGGCAACAACCCTCACGCCGATGGGGCGACGGCGGCCTTGCCTGAATTCGGCGCCACCTGGCAGTATTCCGACGCCGAATTTCTGGCAAAGGAGGCCTCGGGGAGAATCGGACAGGCGATGAAGCAATCGGAGGTATCATCGTTCTTTTACAGGAGAGGAATCAATTACATGATCGAGCAGCCCTCTCAATGGATCGGCCTGGTGATAAGAAAGCTCGATTATTTCTGGAACGGATTTGAGATATCTAACAATCAGAATCTTTACTTCTACAGGAGGTATGCATCGATTACGACAATTCTCCCGCCATTGTTTTACATCATCTCTCCCCTGTCGCTAATCGGCCTGGCGCTGATTTTCAGATATGACAGAAAATACCTGATCATTCCTTATTTTGTGATAACATATATGCTGTCCGTTCTGGCGTTTTTCGTAAACAGCCGTTTCAGGCTTCCGGTGCTGCCATTCCTGATCATTCCGGCCTCGCTGGCATTCTGGAAAATTGTGGATTATATCAGGGCAAGGGAAAAAGCCAGAGTGGCGGCATTTGCGATCGCATTTGTCTGCATTTTTGCGCTGACATCAATTGACTTCTATGGCATATCGAATGAATCGTACGCGATGTCGCATTTTTCGTTGGGGAATATCTACCTGAAAAAAGGCATGCATGAAAAGGCCCTGGAGGAATATTCGACAGCCTTGGAGATGGCGCCGTGCGTGCCAAAGGCCCATTTGAACAGGGGTGTTATTTTTTTCAGCCAAAATGATTTCCAGCGGGCCGAGGAGGAGTTCGATCTCGAACTGGAGAAATGCCATATCTCGGCCGAGGCGCACAACAACCTCTCGGTGCTCAAGAGGCTGGGCGGCGATCCCCGGGAGGCGCTGCGACAGGCTGCTCAGGCGATTGCCCAGAAGTTCAATTATCCCGAGGCCTACCTCAATAAGATTCTGGCGATGCGGCAGTTGAAGGAGGACAGCGCCGCGTATGAGACTACCAGAGAATTGGTCACTTACTTCCCGGATTTTTCGGCGGGTAGGTATTATTTGGGGAAAGCGCTGATTGAGCGCGGCCGCGTCAACGATGCACGAAGGCAACTCGAAATTGTGCGAAATTCGCCGGCCGCCAATGTGGTCGAGCGGTATGATCTCTCGACGATATACGCCGCACAGGCGGGGTATGGCTATCGTCCGGAACGCCTGGCCGGCCTGGCAAATTACGAGCTGGGGCTTTTAGAGGTGAAATCCGGCAACATAGAAAAGGCTCTGGGTTTTTTCAAAGCCGCGACAGAAGCGTTGCCGGATTATGCCGAAGCCTGGATAAATCTCGCGCTGTCGTACGATAATCAGAAAATGTACCAGGAGGCTTTGGCGGCATTCCAGACCGGGATACAACTTGACCCGGCAAACGCCGTGGCCTACTACAACTGCGGCTTAACACTCGGAAAATTGGGCCTGTTTCAAGACGCAGCGGATTTTTTCAGGAAGGCCCTGGAATTAAATCCCGGCCTGGTGCAGGCCAAGGAGAAGCTCGAGCTAACGGAGTCGATTCTGAATGGCTCCGGCCAGAAGTAATCTGCCGGTCTCCAGTACCTTTTCCGGTGAAAGTTCATTCATGCATTTGAAATGCCCTCGCGGGCATTTTCTTGTGCCGTGACTGGAACATGGCCGGCAATCGAGATGGCCGATATCGACAACTGCCGAATTCTCGGAATATGGGCTGAACCCAAAAGCAGGCACAGTAGGCCCGAAAATTGCCACCACCGGAGTGCCGAGAGCCGCCGCCATGTGGGCCGGTGCGGAATCGTTGCAGAATACGATCCTGGCCTTGGAGATAATCGCGGCCGACTGCATGAGGCTGGTTTGGCCGCATAAGTCGTGAGGCATGTGGGCGACCGACCGTGTCACGAAAGCCGCCAGGTCATTGTCATCGGGGCCTCCGACGAGGACAACGGGCAGGTCGAGCTTGTCGTATATCAGGTCGATCAAGGCGGGATAATGAGCATATCGCTTTGTGGCCCAGACTGAGCCGGGAGCGATCACCGCAAAATTGTATGTAATGCCCTTTTGGTTGAGAAGTTCATCTGCCTTTAGTGAAATTTGCCGATCGATATATATGCGCGGCCTGAATCTGTTATCGGGATCATTTTCGCCTATCAGGTCGAGACATCTTTTGACCTCGTGTTTCCGGCGGTCATATTCTATTCTGGAAGTAAACAGCGGCCTCGCAGCCGAATTATGGAAACCAATTCTTTGAGGGATTCGCGCCAGAAAAGGGATAAGAGCGGAACGGAAATATCTTTGAATCACTATCGCTCTATCGTACCCCTTAAGGCGGGAGGCGACCTTAAAAAGCCCCGAAATTCCCTTATCAGCGCCATATTTATCAAAGATAAGGATATTATCCACAAACGGATTATTCTCTAAGATAGATGCTGATTCGGGCCGGACGATTGCGGTCGTCAGGCAATCGCGTTCTCGATATTTGAGGGCCTCGAAAACCGGGCTGGCCAGGATAACATCGCCGGGGAAAGCGGTCTGAATGACAGCGATCTTCGTCATTGTTGAAGCGTCCTGTCAGTTGGCGCTGGCGGCGATGAAAGGGATTTTCGCGAAAAGAGCTTGAATACCTGGCGAAGCTCTTCTACACCAGTCAAGAGGCAGACGACAATATATATCGCCGCCGAGACGACGAAAGTCACAATTACCACGGCCAGGGATCTCCCAAGGCCGCCGAATCCGTCCGGTTCTTGAAATAGACGCATTGCCCCAAATGCTCCGAGGCCGGCAAGACCAGCGGCAAGTGCCATGTTTACCGCGTATCTGAGCAGACCCAGCCTGTCGGGAGCAGGGGCTTTCCTATGCGAAAAAAAGTATAGAAACGAGAAGTTGACAATGGCCGAGGCGGAAGTCGCCAGCGCGAGGCCGGCAAACGATAGCGGTCTCATGAGCAGAAGGCTCAAGGCGATATTGGTCGCTACGGCCGCCAGTGAGATCTTCACTGGTGTGGCGGTATCCTTGAACGCGTAAAAAACCTGCGCTGTCACGCGCACCAGGCCGAAAAAGACCAGGCCGATGGCATATGCCCGCAGAGCCAGGGCGACATTGATCGTATCGGTCCAGGCAAACTGCCCGCGCTGATAAGCAAGAGCCACGATCGCCTCGGCGGCTCCTATCAAATATGCGGCCGACGGCAAGAGAAGGAATATGACCATCCGCGATGAATATCTCTGAGCCTCTCCGGCGCCCTTCAGATCCCCGCCGGAAACGAGGGCTGAGAGATGCGGCAGCGATACGGACGCCAGGGCAATGCCAAAAACCCCCAGCGGAAAATGCATCAATCTGAGGGCATAGTAGAGATTCGCTATGCTTCCGGTTTCGAGATATGAGGCAATTATGGTCCCTACTACGACATTGACCTGCCAGGCGGCTACGCCCAGCGCCGCCGGCAGAAGGAGCCTCAAAATGCGGCTGACGGCCTCGTCTTTGAAAGCCAGCCTGAAATGGAATTTGTACCCGGCCCTGATAAGTTGCGGAATCTGAATGCCGAATTGACCAAGTCCCCCGACTATTACTCCGATGCCAAGCACCATTATGGGCGGGTCGAAATACTGCGAGAATAAGAGGGCCATGATTATCGTTATGATATTGAACGCTGCCGGCGCTACCGCCGGAATCCCGAATCGCCCCAAAGAATTCAAAGTCCCCATGCAGGCGGCCGCGACAGCAACCAGGAGCAGAAACGGGAACATGATTTGGGTCATGATGACGGTCAGGCGCATCTTGGCGGGATCATTGGAAAAACCCGAGACGTAATATTTCACATAATAAGGCGCCAGAATTATGCCAAGTAAGACGATTATCCCGAGCACGAGTATTAGAATCGAGAATATGGCCGAGGTCACCTCAAAGGCGCGCTCTCTGCCCTCTTTCTTAAGTTTATCGGTGAAAATAGGGACATAGGCGGCGGAAAGGGCGCCCTCGGCGAATAAATCCCGCAGCAAGTTTGGAATTCGGAAGGCCGCCACAAAAGCATCCATGCCGCCACCCGCGCCGAATAGGCCGGCCAGAGTAGTCTCGCGCAGAAGGCCGGTGATACGAGATATGACGGTGGCAATCGAGAATCGCCCCGTGCTCTTAAGGAAGGATGTTTTTTCGGTTGACAATTGACTCCTGACTTTCTTAATTGCCGATTAAACCAAATTGGACTAAAGGAGACGTAATTGCCTACACACAAATCTGCGGCCAAGCGAATGAAAACTGCCGAACGTGATCGTCAAAAAAATAAAAGGGTGAAATCCAACCTTCGTGCCGCAATAAGAGACTACAAGGCTATAAAATCCGGCCAGGAAAAAGCCGCCGAATTCAAGGAGTTGACCAGTGTTATCGACAGCGCCGCCAAGAAGGGTGTCATCCACAAGAATAAGGCCGCCAGGACCAAATCGCGCCTTTCGAGGCTCATCAAGACCAAGTAGATTCATCTTGCTATCAGATGCCTTGCCATTTTTAAAAGGTCGGGGTTTCTGAAAACGAGCCTTAATATAATGTCCGGGACATTAACCTCCCGGACTTTTCTTTCGGGAAAGAAACTATCCAAAGCCTCCAGGATGCGACAAAAATCGCCATCATCGGCCCGGACAAAAATCGATCCACACATGCTGTATGCGTTAAGCTCCCGCGATTTGAGTTGCATGAACCGACGGGGATACTCCGGCAGGTCTGCCTCTCCCCTGATATATCCCGCGGCCACCTCGCCGGCTATCTTGCCGGACAAAAGCGCATTTGAAATGCCGGCGCCCGTCAAAGAGTCCACCAGCCGGGCGGCATCCCCCACCACCATCAGGTTGCCTACCGTGAGCGGCATACTACGATTGAACTTGGGCACCCCCCCAACCATCGTTTTCAATATTCTCGATTCCGGAAACTGCCTCGCCATGAACTTATCGAGATAGCCTCTGGCATTCTGTCCGCCGGATCTGGCAGGGCAAATCGAGACCCCGACATTGGCGCGTTCGGCAGACTTCGGAAAAACCCATGCGTACCCTCCAGGCGCGATTTCATTCCCGATGAATATCGTTATCAATTCCCGGTCAATCTTGATATTATCAACCAGGTACTGGCAAGCGGAATCGATGTTTTGCAGAGATACGGTAGTATCAATCCCGGCCATATGCGCTACCCTGGACTCAACGCCATCGGCTGCGATAAAAATCCGGCCCTCCACCCTGATCCGGGCACCGTTGATATCGACGATAACTGCCTGGATCGTTTCCCTCTTCTCAAGGCCAACCACCGGTGCCGACTTGATAATATCCACCCCAACGTCTGCGGCCATCTCCGCCAGCCCGTTGTCGAAGATCTCCCTGTCAAGAATATAGCCTGCTTTTGGATGATAAACCGTAACCGACCTGCTATCCGGCCCCACGATTGTGGCGCCCTCGATGACATTTGCTATCCATTCGGATTTCGGCTCGACAACCCGCTCAAGACCAAAGGTGGTTATACCCTCCGCGCAACAAACCGGCAATCCAATCGCCGCATGCTTTTCGAGGAGAACCACACTGGCCCCGTTCGCCGCAGCCGCATGGGCCGCCATACACCCCGCCGGGCCGGCTCCGATCACAACGACGTCGCAGGTCCTGTCGCTAAGCAAAGCTCAATGATCCTATCGGGCAAAAATCGATACAATCTCCGCAGAGGGTGCAAACGGCGTCATCGATTTCCAGCCTCACCGAGCCCAAATAAATGGCATCGACCGCGCAAACAGGCACACATCCCCCGCAATTGCCACAGAGATCCAAATCTATCGAGATCGCAGATCGCGTGTCTATCATACAGCCCCATTTTAACTTAGCTCTGGCCGGACGGCAAGCATTTTGTATTGGGCAACCGTCGTTATCGCCTGCTGGGCCGCCGGGCCGCCTCCCTCGCCCCCGGCGAGGGCAAGAACCCCCGCTTGGCCGTTGAGGATTGTGCGGAAGCGCCGCCCGAGGCGCTGTGATGGACACAGGGCCGGCGAAATGGGGGGTTCTTGTCGCCCGTTAGGGCGGGCGGCCCGGCGGCCCAGAGTAGACTGGGGGAGGCGGGGATATTAAAAAATATGGTTTTCCCTCTAAAAAACGCAATTTTTTTGTTGAATTTTCATACCTTTACCCCCTACAATTTCAATTAGAGAGTATAATCGATTGCTGATGCGATTTTACAAAAAGTGCATAATAACATTCACGACTTGATAATTAGAACAGGCTCAACCCAAACAAAGGAGGCGTAGATGCCTGCTAAGAAGAAAGCGAAAACAGCCAAGAAGAAGACCGCCAAGAAGGCCAAAAAGAAAGTTGTAAAGAAAGCGGCCAAAAAGCCGGTCAAGAAAGTGAAACCGAAAGTAAAACGGAAACCAAATCCGGCGTTCATGAAACCGTTGCAGCCTGACAATGCCTTGGCGGCCGTAATCGGCAGCAGGCCGATGCCCAGGACCCAGGTCGTTAAAAAGATATGGGACTATATCAAGGCCAGAGGTCTTCAGGATAAGACCAACAGACGCATGATCAATGCTGACGAGAGTATGATGGCTGTATTCGATGGCAAGAGACAGGTCAGCATGTTTGAGATGACGAAACTCGTTAACAAGCATCTCAAATAACCAGTTTTCTTTTTTAATCGAACAATAAGCCCTCCATCCGGGAGGGCTTTTTTTCTAAGCTGATTCTGCCAGGATATTTATGACACTATCTGCCCGCCTGGCGGTTTTTTCTTGATTATGACTTTGACCTTGACAATCCGCTGACCCTCGATCCGCTCGGCAATAAACGTGATATTGTGATATTCGATCGCTTTGCCCTTTTCGGGGATTGAGCCCGCCAGGTCGTACATGAGTCCACCGACAGTTTCGAATTCCTCTTCGGGGAGATCCAGCCCGGCCTCGTCGTTCAGGTCTGCGATAGTTACCGAGCCGCCGACAAGGTATACGCCGGGCGACTGCCTCAGGATAGCCGGCGGTTCGCCATCGTATTCATCCTCGATCTCGCCGACTATCTCCTCGAGGATATCCTCCATGGTTACTAATCCGGATGTGCCACCGTACTCATCAACCACTATGGCGATATGGAGCCGACGTTTCTTCATGTCGCGGAGCAGCTTGTCAAGCTTGATATTCTCCGGTATGAAATATGGTTTCCTGGCAATCTTAGTGAGGTCGATAGCGCCACTGTCGACGAGATGCGGCAGGAGGTCCTTGGCGTAAAGGATACCTCTTATATTATCCAGCGATTCCTCGAAAAGCGGAAAACGGGAATGACCCGATCTCCGAATTACCTCGACCGCATCCTGAATTGGCGATCCGCATTCGATACCGACAATCTCAACCCGGGGAACCATGACCTCCTTAACCTCCGTTTGGCCTAATTCCACAACGCCATGAATCATCTCGCGTTCGTCTGCCTCGAGAATGTTCTCGGGAGTGGAGAATTCAAAACCGAGTTTCTCAATCGATTTCTCGAGCTCTGCGTGACGATCTCGTAGGCCGAAAAATCTCTGCAGCCAGCGTCGCTTGCCGGTTTTCGACCCGTCCGGCTTTTCTTCCTTATCGTCCATTGCCGCCATTTCCCAGATAATTTTCCTGACATGCCCACATGCGAGCCCGCGACGCTTTCGTGTCATCCCTGAAACCAAGCAGATGGAGCACACCATGAATAGTCAATCTCTTCACTTCTTGAGAATACGATACTCTGAAGAGCCTGGCCTGCCGCCGGGCCATCTGAAGATTTACATAGATTTCGCCAAGATAGTTGTCACTTCCCCCATCGGACAGATTGAACGCCAAGACGTCTGTAGTCTCATTTCTGCCCTTGAACTCGCGATTGAGGGCGGTAATTTCCCGGTCCCGACAGTAGACTATATCGATGTCATTACCACCGGCCCGCTCCCCCCGCATTACATCCCTGACGGCGCGTTTGACTCCACCGATATCGATCGCATATCTTCTGTCTACGAGGTTGATGTTTATTTTCATATTTCGATCTCTTCGTGATCGGTCTCGGGATAGGCCACGCGCCTGTGGAAAATACCGGTCAGCACGCGCACGAAGCTATCCTCGATGAGGTGCAGCTCCCTCATGGCGATATCGCAATCATCGAGCTCGCCGGATTCGAATTTGGCCGAGATAATCTTGTGTACCAGGCTCTTGATGCGGGCCGGCTTGGGCTCATCGAGCGTGCGCGAGGCCGCCTCCACGGAATCGGCCAGCATCACGATAGCCACCTCCCGGCTGCGCGGCCTGGGGCCGGGATATCGGAATTCGTTTATGTCGACCTCATCGCCATCCTGGCTTTTGGCCTTGTCATAAAAATAGCTCATGACAGTGGTGCCATGATGGCCGGTGATAAATTCAATTATGCATTCGGGGAGCCCGTTTTTCTCGGCCAGCTCCTTGCCCTCCTTGACATGGGCCTCCAGAATCAACGCCGACATCGAGGGGGCAAGCATTTCATGCTTGTTATGCCCGCCGACCTGGTTTTCCACGAAATACTCCGGCTTGAGCATCTTTCCGATGTCATGGTAATAGGAGCCGACCCTGGCCAGCAATGAATTCGCTCCGATCGACTTGGCGGCCTCCTCGGCCAGAGTCCCTATCATGATCGAATGATGATAAGTTCCGGGCGCCTCGATTGCCAGTCGTTTGAGGAGAGGCCGGTTGAGATCGGAAAGCTCCAGCAGCGTGATGTCGGTGGTCAGGCGAAAAGTGGTTTCGAATAGTGGCAGCAGGCCGATGGTCAGGATGGGAGAGAGAAAACCGTTGATAACCGCAAATCCCACATGACGCCAGAGATCCGGCGCGGGGGTCAATTTCAGCGATTCAATGATATAAACCATGCCGAAATACACGACCGCCAGATAGAATATGGCTCGGTAAAACTCATGCCGATGGCGCACCTTTCTGACCGCGAAAGTGGCCACGGTGCCGGCTACGATCGCGACAAATGCGATATCCATCTTGAATCCCGAGAGTATCCCCATAAGCATGGCGGCGGTGAATGTCAGAAACAGACCCGTTTCCAGGTCGAATGCAATTGTGACAAGCATGGAGGCTATCGTTATCGGCGCCAGGTAGCCGGATAATAGCTGCTGCGACATAACGATCTCGAGAATAATCACGATTCCTGCCAGGAGGATAGAAAACAAAATCAGCGCCGAGTTTGAAAGAAAGATATTCATTCTGAAATAATAGAGGTACATGCCGAAAAAGAGAATTGGGAAGGCGACGAAAAACAGCCGTCCCAGGGGCGGCAGAAGAAATTGAACCAGGTCGTTATGGAAAAGCCGGGTTCGCTTGTGATGCGCCAGGGAATTGAGCTTATCCTGATGAAGGCGGGTTATGCGTTCATTGGCCCTGACAACGGTTTGATCCTTATAAACCCAACCCTTATCCGACCTGATGGCGGCAAGTTCGGCATTCTTGTTGTTCTCCGTCATAGCCTGGTCGAAAATGAGGTTGGGCTCGAGAAACATCCAACTGATCTCCCGGCCGGCCGATCGCAGGGCCGGACGCCTGGAAAAGGAGTTGTTGGCCTGGACCGTCACAAACCAGCGGGCCTTTTCGAGATCGAAAAGCTGCTCTCTGATGATCGTCCGCATTTCGCCCCGCTCATCTATTATCACCAGACCGGACTCCTCGAGAGGAAGATTGCTCAGGCTCGGGAAAATACCGGCGCCGTAAAGGCTGTCCAATACGACACTGACGAATTGTCTCAACGATCTCACGTAACTGGGATTTCGGAGTGTCGGCAGGACATGGTCCGGCAGGCCGGGGAATTGGGCCCTCAGCTCTTCTACAAAAGACACAGAATCAAGACGTAGGGCATTCAACGAATCCGCGATAACGAAAAATGACTCCAACCGCCTTTTCGATTGTTCGGTCACAGCCACGTCATAGCTTAGTACAGGTTTCAGGTTTGCCATCACCAACTCGCGATCCCTCTGCAACTCATCCTCGGATTTCATGATCGGAAAATCGAATGGGGCTACAATGTCACGATCGGCTATCTCGCCGATGGCCGGCACCTGAATCGGTTCATAAATTTTATCGAGCGGATAAAGGAATGTAATCCCGAAAATCATGATCGCGGCCAGCGCGATCCTGAATGCCAGTCTCTGGTTGTCGATCGAGGCGCGGGAATTGCGGCCATTGCCGTTCTCAATATTCTTGAGAACGGCGGCGTGTTTTTTCCTGAGAGGATTCCTCATCTTCGCCCGACCGACTTTCCCTCAGGTCCCTTGAGCGGCTGGGATATCTTGGCGTAAGCCTTGATGATATCCTGCACCAACTTGTGGCGGACTATGTCTTTTTCGGTTAAGCTGATGAATCCAATACCCTCGATATGTCCCATTATCTTCTTCGCCGGCAACAGGCCGGAGGCTTTTCGATTATCGAGATCTATCTGGGTGATATCGCCGGTGATCACGGCCCTCGAGCCTTCTCCCAGCCTGGTCAAAAACATCAGCATCTGAGCGGAAGTGGTATTCTGAGCTTCGTCCAGAATCACAAAGGCGTTGTTCAGCGTGCGACCTCTCATGAAGGCCAGCGGGGCGATTTCGATAACCCCCAATTCCATCAGTTTCTTAACCTTGTCGAACGCCATCATGTCGGCCAGCGCATCATAAAGCGGCCGCAGATAGGGATCCACTTTGGCCCGTATATCGCCCGGAAGGAAACCCAGGTTTTCGCCGGCCTCCACCGCCGGCCGGGTGAGAACTATTCTGGCAACCTGCTTCGTCTTGAAAGCCCTGACCGCCATGGCCACCGCCAGGTAGGTCTTGCCGGTGCCCGCCGGCCCGATTGAAAACACGATATCCTTATTCTCGATAAGATCTATATAATTTTTCTGGCCCACCGTCTTGGGTTTGATAAGCTTTTGCGTGACCGCCGAGATAATCAGCCCGGATTCAATGTCGATCTCCCTCGATGGCGGCATTCCGTTTTCCCTGACAATCGCAATGGAATAGAGGATATAGCGGTCATTGAGCTCCCCGGTCGCCTTAATATGATCGATGATATCCTTGACGACCTTTTCCGCCTGGAGGACATTCTCGGCATCACCCTTGATATTGATCCACACGCCCCTGGAGACTATTTCGACATCCAGCTCCTTTTCGATCAGGTCGGAGTGGGAATTGTCCACGCCTAATAGCAGGCGAGGATCAATATCATCGAGGCTTATAGTTTTTTGGATATTGTTCGTCATTTGCTACTTCTATCGAACAATTTGAGCTCGATCCCCAGTTCCTCCAATTGGGCCTGTTCCACCTCCGCCGGCGAGCCGTCCATAAGCGATTGGGCGGCCGTGGTTTTCGGAAACGCTATGACCTCGCGAATGGACTCCGACCCGGTCATAAGGGCTACGATTCGGTCAAACCCCGGCGCGATCCCGCCATGCGGCGGCGCTCCATATTCGAGCGCGCGAAGCAAGAATCCGAACATCTTCTCGGCCCTTTCCGAATCAATTCCAAGAACCGACAAGACCTTTTCCTGCATCGCTCTGTTATGAATGCGGATACCACCAGAGGCGATTTCGACACCGTTCAGGACCAAATCGTATTGATTGGCCCTGATTTTTGCCCAGGGATGGCCCGGATTATCGAAAGGTGCGTTGGACATGAATCCGTCATCGAGCTTGCTTATGTCCTCGGGCATGGGTGATGTCACGATGTTATGCATGGCGTCAAAACGCCCCAAATCCTTGTTATACTCAAATAATGGAAACTCGCAAACCCACAGAAATGCCCATTTCCCCTGTTCTTTCTTCGGCAAATCCTTGCCAAGCGCGCGTCTTAGAATATTCAGCGACTCGCAGGTCGTTTTCCAGCTATCGGCGATAATGAAAAGGATATCACCCTTCCTGACGCCGGCGCGCTCCAGGCAACGGTCGACCTCCTCCCGGCTCATATTCTTGGCTACCGGGGAGCGCAAGCCTTCCTCGGCGACAGCGACATAAGCCAGTCCCCTGGCGCCGCTCTTGCGGACAATCTCGGTCAGGTTATCGATCTGCTTTCGCGACAATGTGGCGCCACCAGGATACCTAATCGCGCGCACGACCCCGCCGGAATTGACGACATCTGAAAAAACCTTAAAATTAGAATTCGATAAGATATCGGTTAGATCGATAATTTCCAGGCCATATCGAAGATCGGGTTTGTCGCTGCCGAATTTATCCATCACCTGTTGATAGGTGAACCTCGGGAATGGAGTGGCGACATCGATGTCGAGCACTGTCTTGAAAAGATGTCGCATCATGCCCTCAACCACGGCGAAAACGTCATCGGTGGTGACAAAGGACATTTCCATGTCGATCTGGGTATGCTCCGGTTGCCTGTCGGCCCGCAGATCCTCGTCTCGAAGACATCGCGCCAGTTGGAAATAGCGATCGAATCCGGAAACCATCAGTATCTGCTTGAACAATTGGGGCGACTGCGGCAGGGCGTAGAACTTGCCCTTATGTTCGCGCGATGGCACAATGAAATCGCGGGCGCCCTCGGGCGTGGAACGAATCAAGAGCGGCGTCTCGATCTCAAGAAAACCCCGGGAGCCCAGGTATTTGCGCACCTCCATCGCGGCTTGATGGCGAACTACCAGCCTGTCGCGAAGCTCCGGGCGACGCAGATCGAGATAGCGATACTTAAGTCTCAGTTCTTCGGATGCCGACGTCTCATTCTCAACCAGGAATGGCGGCGTCCTGGACGGATTCAAAATGGTTAGATTTGCGGCCTCCAACTCTATCATGCCGGTTGGCATCTCCCGATTTTTCGAGCCGTCGGGCCTGAGCCTGACTGTGCCCTCCACCCTGACTGAATATTCATAACCCAGGGAGCGGGCGCATTCCATCGTATCCGCGGCCACGGTGGCGGGATCGAAAACCACCTGCGTGATCCCATAGCGGTCGCGCAGATCGACAAAAAGGAGTCCCCCCAGGTCGCGATGCCCGTGCACCCATCCGCACAAGGCCACATTCAGACCAATGTTTCCTTCGGCCAGCTCGCCGCACGTGTGCGTTCGAAGAGAGGTTTTCAAGACGTTATTATTCTGATTGTTCAAGCAATTCTCCAAGCTGCATCATGGATTGTATGTTCATTAACTTCACCAGTTCGACCTCAAACTGCTTCGAGTTTACAAGGTCTTTTATTATCACGCGCCCCCCGGACATTTCATTTTCGGCCAGGATAACGGCGAAATTGAGGCCGCTGCGATCGGCCTGCTTCATCTGGCCCTTCATCGAACGGCCCAGGTAATCGGTCTCGGCCGCGGCGCCGATATGTCTTATCCGATGCGCCAGGAAATAAGCTTGAGGCCGGTATTGCTCGGAGGCCGCCACAACGAATACCCCTTGCCTGACCGTTTTCGCGGCCCGTCTTGACTCGGGCATGGCCATGATTATTCGCTCGATACCGGCAGCGAAACCGATACCCGGGGTCGGTGGGCCGCCAAGCTGCTCGACCAGCAGATCGTAACGCCCGCCGCCGGAGAGAGAATCCTGCGAACCGAGCTTGTCGGATCGTATCTCCCAGGCGGTGCGGGTATAGTAATCCAGACCCCGAACAAGCCTCTTGTCGACATTGAAGGGAACGCCGGTTTTGAGAAGATATTGCTGCACCTGCTCGAAATGCGCCCGATTATCCTCTGAAAGATAATCGAGAATGATGGGGGCGTCGGTTAAAAGCGCCTGGCATCCTTTTTCCTTGCAGTCGAACATCCTGAGGGGATTTGTCTGGAATCGCCTCTGACAGTCCGCGCAGAACTTATCGAGAATCGGTTCGACGAAAGCCGAGAAGGCTCTCTTATGGGCCTGGCGATCCTCGGCCATGCCAATTGAATTGATAAATACCCGCATGCCATCAAGTCCGAGAGCGGAGAGGATGCGATAATTCAAGTCGATGACCTCGGCATCGAGCGCCGGATTGAGCGAGCCGATCGCCTCCACGCCGAATTGGTAGAATTGCCTGAGGCGCCCGGCCTGCGGCCTCTCCTGCCGAAACATCGGGCCGGCGTACCAGACCTTGACCAGCCCTTCTTTGGCGCCGAGGGAGTGTTCCAGATACGCCCGCACCACCGACGCCGTCCCTTCCGGCCGCAGTGTCAACGAACGGTCGCCCTGGTCTTTGAAAGTGTACATTTCCTTGCTGACAATATCGGTGGCCTCGCCGATACCCCGGGCAAACAACTCGGTGGCCTCGAATATGGGGGGATGAATGAAACCGTAGCCGCAATCCGAGGCCAACCTCGAGACCGTATCGATGACTCTGCCCCAGGTCGGGGCCTCGTTGGGCATTATGTCGCGAGTGCCATAAATGGCCTTGAACTTCTTTTCAGACATAGATTTTCTGCTTGCTAAATAAATTATAAAATCGGGACAATATCAAGATTATTTAGTGCCTTCTATGTGAGAGCCCCAGGGGATGACCTTGAGCAATTTTTCTTTCAGCCGCAGGTAAAGGGCCGCCCCCATTGCGGCTCCGATGGTATCGGCGATCAGATCGAACGGGTCGCTCGACCGGCCGGGAACGAAATATTGATGAATTTCATCGGCCGCGCCGAACAGAATGCTGAGCAGAATGGTGGCTGGGAAGATCGAACGGACGGCGCCGGACCGATGCAAGCCAAAAGCCAGAGCGGCCCCGAAGATGAAATACTCGGTGATATGAGCCAGTTTGTCGGTGAATGTCAGGCCTATCACTCTGGCGGCGGAGAGATGCGGGATCGCCGAAACGACCGTGATAACCGCCGCCCAGGCAACGATGGGGATGAAATACTTGAGCCGGATTTCTTTCATAAGGAATATACTATAATATTAAGCTCCTAATGTTCCAAATAAAAAAGTCCGCCTCCCTCGGCGGACTTTATCTCGCAATCGAGCAATTATATTACTTGCCCTTCTTAGCGGTTTTCTTCTTTGCGGTTTTCTTCTTGGCAGTCTTCTTCTTGGCCGGCATTTTTTCACCTCCTCTCAGCGAGTCAACGTTCAACGGTTCTTATCTCCAAGATGTCCTTGGAAAAATTTATGATGAGTCCCAATTTCATGCGAGTGGCTTTGAGGATGCTCTTCATCTTGGTCTCATCCATGTATGTTAAGCGGTCTTCGGACAGGACCGAGACGACGACGGAAGCGAAGGCGACGAAATCCAGGAGATATTGCCCGGCGATAGAACCCTTGTAGGATAACTCGATATTCTTGTCTCTTTCGAAAGGGATTTTTTCCAACTCGAATTCGTGAGCCATGGCGCGGCAGTATTCCTCTTTGCCGAATCCGAGGCCCATATTCCTATGTACCTCCAGGGCCACATCCATTACTTTCGACTGTATCTCTTTTTCAGCCTTATTGGGCTTGACTGCTAACTTCTGATCTTTCATAGTGTTTTCCGTAACTATATAAGCGCAAATCTTGTGCCAAAATCAGACAATTAAGCGTTCTTTTCCTATCTCATTGTATAACAAGTAGTTATCGATAATACCTTAAATCTTATTATCAGGCAATAAGATAACAAAGCGCGACAGCAATGTCGCATTTTTTATATAGACTTAGCCAATTCTGGAATTTTTCCCTGCAAGGACTGATGCGACAGAGATGTCGCGAAATCGATGATTTTCCTAATTATTTTTACGATTTTTTTCTGTCGGATTTAATCTCGGCATTTAATTTGTGTCTTTTCAAAATCCGCTGAAGCTGTTTCCTGTGAAGTCCCCCCAGCCTGGCAGCCTCCGAGATGTTCTGGTTACCGCGTTCCAATAGCCCAAGCGCAAATTCCATTTCGATCGGGCCGATCGTCTCGCGCCAGAGCTTCCTCTTGAGCTCGTTGAACTCCCTTACATTCACCGGCGCGTCGCTTTTTTCGACACCCCGCCGCACAACCGATTCCGGCAAATCCCCGATAGTGAGCCTGTCCCCTTTACAGAGAACCACCGCCCGCTCGATAATATTCTCGAGTTCCCTGACATTGCCCGGATAGCCGTAGTTTTTCAGGTAGGCCATGGCGGCCCTATCTATGCTGGCGACATTTTTCTGATTTTTCTGGGCGTACTTCTTGAGGAAATGCTCGGCCAGGACCTCGATCTCACCGCCTCGCCCAATCAGTGGCGGAAGCTTTATTGCGATGACGTTGATCCGGTAATACAGGTCATCGCGGAATTCGCCGGCCTCGACCATGCCGGCCAGGTTCTTCTTGGTGGCGGAGATTATGCGAACATCGGCCTTCTTCACCGCGGTTGAGCCCAGCGGCTCGAACTCGTGTGACTGCAAAAATCGCAGGAGCTTGACCTGCAAAAATTGCGGCAGGTCGCCGATCTCATCGAGAAAAACGGTGCCGCCGTCGGCCATTTCGAATTTGCCCGGTTTGCGTCCGACCGCCCCGGTGAATGCCCCCTTTTCATAGCCGAAGAGTTCCGATTCGAGAAGCGTTTCGGGGATGGCGGCGCAGTTGATAGCCACGATGGGAGCGCTCTTGCGATTCGAATTCACGTGCAGGGCGCGCGCCAGGAGTTCCTTGCCGGTGCCCGATTCGCCCTCGATAAGGACGGCGCTCTCGGTCTGGGCAACGTCGGCGACAATGCTCAGCACCTTGGCCATCTCCGGCGAGTTGGTCACGATCTCGCTGAAATCGAAACGGCTCTTCAAATCCTGGAGATCTATGCCGTTATGGTTTTCGCAAGGCGGGATTGGAGCGCTGGCCTTCAAAGATTGCCAGATCCGTTCCGATAGAGTCTTGAGTTGCTCCATCTCAAACTTGGAAAAAGGCCCCTTGTATCGCATGGCGTGCAGCAGCCCCGTAACCTCATCGTCGGTTTTGAGCGGCACACACAGGATGCATCCGATTGAAGAGCCCATGACCGATTCGATCATGACAGGATCACCGGTGCTGAGGACGGCGTTGGTGACCTGCTTCGATGGCGCGAATTTCGAAACACCGTTGCCGCTGGAGGCGGCGTGTTGACCCGCGATCTTGCCATCGACCACGATCTGGAGCAGGGCATGGTCGCAGGAGAGTATATCGGCGGCCGCGCGGGCGATAGCGTCATAAACAATATCGTCGCTTTGTTCGGCGAGGATCAGGCTGGAAAGATCGTAGAGCGCTTTGAAAAGCTTTTTCTCGCGCCCCAGCGTATCGACATCCGATTTGAGCTTTTCGTATTCGCGAATGAGCCGCGCCACACGATCATTCAGCGAATCCTCGAAACGGGAAAGTTTCTTCTCGACCGATTCCAGCTTGGACACCAGTTTGGCGTAGCGATCCGACTGGGAGATGCCCTCGTTTTCAGAGAGGAAATCCTTGATAGTAACGATTGAATCGAACGAACGGCGGATATGGTCGGTCGATTCTTTCTTGAGCTGTTCTAAGTCTGATGCGAATTTTTCGCTCTGGACCCGCGCTGGGTCGCTGGTTCGTCCTACTGATATTTTCATATTGCAAAAAGATTTTATTACTTTCTTGAAATTCTGTCAAATAAATTCAGATGATTTTCCGCGAAAAATGAAAAATAATTTTCGCATCATACATTATGGTTAAGATGAAATGGACCTGATTGGTTCCGCAAAAAGATGGTTGAATGAGCGAGTAGTGAGTAGCGAATAGCGAGTAGTGGGTTGCGAGTTGCGTGAAATGCGGAATGGCGAAGAGGAAGGAGTGAGTGCTGAGGACAGAGGGCGGGAAGCTAGTAGGGTGCGCCGCGCGCACCGGACGATCTATGTGGTGTCGGGTCCCCGATTCCGACACTTCATTACCGGGTGGCGTCAGGTCATCAGACCTGACGCATACATGTAGGGTGCGCCACGCGCACCGGATGATCACCTCAAATAGATGAGCTTGATATTCGCCTTGTCGGCGCTGTTGGGGTCAATGATACGCGCGATATACACCCCCGACGACACCGCCTCCCCCGTATCGTCGTCGGCATTCCAGGTTACTGAACCGGACGATTTATCCAATTCCAGCGTCCGCACCAGCCGCCCGACGATATCATATAT
>MEWP01000069.1 GCA_001775395.1 candidate division Zixibacteria bacterium RBG_16_53_22
ACCACAGCAATAGGAGAGCGGTCCCGGCTTTCAAAGCTTATTGTCGGTTTCAAATACGAATTCCTCGCCTGGAACAGGCAATATCAATCCTCCTTGATCCGAAAGTTCCTTATATTCGATCAGGTATCTCTTTCGGTCCTCCCGGCAATGAGTCAACGTATCAAGATGCATGATTACGGCGTTGGCCGGCCTTAAATATTCTAACAGCCTCCTTATCTCCGCAAATGACAAGGTATGCCTTCCCCAAAACGGCAATGTCGCCGCCCCACCGTAAAGTATCGCCAGGCTGATTCTAAATCTCTCCAATAGGCGCGGCAATTCGTCGAAAAGAATTGTGTCTCCCGAAATATAAATTCTATCCGATCCTCGTTCAACAATATAGCCTACCCCTTTCTTATAAAGCAAGGGGTCGAATCTTTCAGCATGCTTAACGGGAATGGCTGTAATCAAAATGTCGTTGACAGTCAGTTGTTGGCCAGGCGCTATGCCGTTTACATTTCTAAAGCCCATCCTCTGAAGCCTGCCAGTTCCATTCCGGGGACTAATAATATGAACTTCTTTTTGCAGCAATTTCGCCGCCTGCCTGTCGAAATGGTCGAAATGATGATGAGTAATCAGGACAGCCTCATTTCCTGATTCGGGGGCCCGGGAAGGGAAATTGATGAGTGGGTTCCGCCTGAAATCCCCGGTCCACGGCGACGGCCAAAACGAGCGCCCGGGCATAAACATCGGATCGACAAGAACCTTGTTCGGCCCAAGAAACATCTCGAAAGTCGCGTGCCTGTAGAATTTCAGCTTCAAGACTTTTCCTTTGAGCTCGAATTTATTTCATTTGACTGATCAATCCTGCAATTTCTTATATAAAGCTCTCGCGTCCAGGAGCGTTTGCCGAAAATAGGCATTTGTGGCGCATGTACTATCCATGGAAAATAGTTGTCCCAGATATTGATTTGCCTCAGATTTATCGCCCCGCCCCGATAAAATTCTGCCTTTCAGATATAGCGCTTCGGCGGCGCCGCAAGCATCATAATATAATGAGCTTTCCCAGGCGGATTGCACTTCTTTTAATGTTCGATCAGCAAGGTCCCAGCGTTCAAGTTCAATGAATGCGCGTGTCAGATGCAAGCGACCGCTGAGATCGAGCGAATTGGCAGCCGCCAGCGAATCCGCCAGGTTCATCATATCTGCATATCTCTTTTCATTGAAATAGATCGGAAGCAGCGATTTTTGGGCGCTGATTGACATGATACCTTCCGCCTCGACTGCTCTTATGATTTCGGCAATGCCTCTTTTGCGGCTGTCGCCGATAAATGGCAGCTTCTTTAGAATTCCCGATTTGGCCGATTTCCAATAGTGGTAGGCGCCGATTCCCGATAATGCGTCCGTGTATTGATCGTCGATCTTGAAGGCTCTTTCGAGATTCGAGCAGCTGTGATGCCCATCCCTGAAGGCGCCCCACCAACCGCCGTGAATCGATCGGTACAGCGCGCGGCACCCATATGCCGATCCGAGTACAAAATACCATTTTGCTTGATTTTTCTCCTGGTCGACCTTTCCTTCTGCCAATTCGATGGCGGTATCCAAGAAGTATGCCACCGAATCTGCATAGCAATCGTTGCGATATTGATTATTGATGGAATAATATGCCATGCCGAGAAGGAAGAAGCCCTGGGGATTGTCCGGTCGCTCATCGATCAAACGGTGGCAACTGTCTATGGCCGATACGAACTGCCCGCTCCAGATCATTTGCGTGATAATAGTGGTTTGTCCACTCTGAATAGACCTTTCGGTCCCCTGGCTTGGCCTGGCAAGTAAAACTAAAGCCAAAATACAGATAAGTGAGATCTGCAATTGCATCTTCGTTAATTGGAAACTCTGCATAAATTCATGACCATTTTGGTTTGTTGAGATCGCCCTGCTGAATTTTGAGGAATTGAGTATTTTCGAGGGGGTGGTTATGTTGCCTTTTATAAATCGCGAAATTCAAATTAGTCCTCCTTGCTATATTGTTGATAAGTCAGTCGCGGCTAATTCGAGGCACCATAATTCATACTATTGAAAGCACTGTTTGTAAAGTCAATAGGGGCCATCGGGAAATGACTTTCTTGATAGATGCCTCTTTCAAGCTCTGTGGCATTCGTATGATATTCAACTTTAAACCAATTAAAGCGCTTTTTGACAAAGCGCGCGGTAGATCAAAAATTCTATTTTAAGTTAGAAATCCCCGAATCGATTGTGATTCGAGGGCTTAATTTGGTAGCGGGGGCTGGATTTGAACCTTCGGCCTTCGGGTTATGAGCCGGTCTTAGTTTACTGGCAAGGGAAGACTCCAAGCATTAACCGGCATGAACAGAAAAGATTTACCCGGAATCTACTTTCCTGGTGTCTTCCGATTTTTTATGCTGTTTTGGCTTGGAATGTTAGAATGTTGTTAAAAAGGGTGGATTTCGATATACATTTCTCGAAAGTTACTGAGTGGATTTGTTTGATCACGGGGGAGAGTCTATGAGAACCTGTAGACTGAAAACCGATGAAGCATGGTGTCATGAGCTGGCCGCAACGTGGGCGAAGGTTATTTCAGCTGAAGCAGCTCTCAGAAGGACAAATTCAACAACATTCAACACGTTCGCAGTCACTTGGATATGCCTTGGCAACTGTCGTCAACGCACACCCAAGACTCAGGCGCGCCATCTCCAGGGCACTCCGGCAATTCGGAGACTCCGGTAACCTCGACCCTGGAATCGATTATTGAGCCCCCTCAGTTTTCCCCTTGCTATTCCATGCCTCAACAATTAATAATACTCATTATCAGCAAGAAGGCGTACCCCAAAAGCCCATGTTGCCTCTGATAATCCCACACAACAATGGGATAAGGCTTGGGGACTGAATAACCTCTCAGTTGGGAACAGCAACTTCCCTCGATTCGCTGGCATCGTTTAACGGTGGTTTCACTTGTGCTATTCTTTAAGAGATTCATACGGATTTTAAATGTGGCTTTGGAACAACCCGTATCAGTGCCAAATTCCGAACGTGATAGCCGCACAATCGGACGAACAGAGATCCCAGATCCCTCAGACCGCGCTATAGAAGACCGCCCTGCTAAGGACCCGGAATCTGTGCAGACCCTGGTAGAAAACCTCCCCAGCGCTTTCGTCTTACTTGACTTGGATTTGCGAGTACTGCTGGCCAGCTCGGCCATCAGAAACATCGGGCAGTGGCGGAAAATCGAGTCCAATAATCGGTATTGCTCCAAAATCATATGCGGGATTAAACCCTGCGAAGTATGTCGAACAAAGATGGCGCTTGAAACCGGCCAGACTCGGTCGTTCACATTCGCTGTCAACAACGGCCAACCTTCCGGTGAACGATACTTTGAGCACCAGGCAATCCCCGTTGTGGGTAAGAACGGCGACAGGCAGGTTCTGGTGGTACTGACCGACATTACCGATAGGATTGCCATAAGGGACCGCCTCCTTCGCGCCGAGAAGCTGTCGGCGGTGGGCGAGATGGCCGCTGTTCTGTCTCATGGGTTCAGAAACTCGCTGACCTCACTGAAAATGATCCTGCAATTGCACATAGAATCGTCGAACCCCGATGATTCTGAGATCGAATCCTTGAAAGTGGCCCTGGGGTCGGTGACCAGCATGGAAGGAGTCGTCGGCGAGCTCCTGAGCTTTGCCAATAACCGAAGGCTGGTCAGCCAGGAACAGGATCTTAATCTTTTGATTCGGGAAGCGGTTGAGCTTTCACGCCGTAAACTTCAGAGCGAGGACATAAGACTCAATTTGGACCTGGAACCAACTCTGGCGCTGGCGCAACTTGATGACTCCCAAATAAAAGAAGCTGTCATCAACCTGATTCTCAATGCGTGCGAGGCGATGGAAAACGGTGGTGACATATTCATAAGAACGAGCAACATCTTGATTGATCCCGGATCGAACGGAAGAGATTCTTCTGGAGATGCCGAAACGCTATCGGGAGCTACCCGATCCCGGACTGTCCCGGTTTCGGGCGAAACGAGAGTTCCGGCCGTGTCCTTAGAGATTTCAGACGAGGGGAAGGGAATTGCTCCGGCAAACATGGATAGGATATTCGACCCATTCTTCACAACCAAAATCAACGGCACCGGTCTGGGATTGGCCATTGTCAAGCGCACCGTGGAGGATCACGGGGGATCAATACGGGTGGAAAGCGGGCCCCGAGGTAGCAAATTTACCCTGACTATCCCTCTTTACGGACAAAAGCAATCGAACCGAGAGAACCATGGATAATATCCTATTGGTTGACGATGATCCGGCAATTTTGTTTGCGTTCCGAAAAGCTCTCGAAAAAGAGGGTCATAAGGTAATCAGCTTCAGATCCGGCCGGGAGGCCTTGCAGGCAATGGAGCGCGAGAAACCATCAATGGTCTTCCTCGACATCGCCATGCCGGAGTTGGATGGGTTAGCAGTCATGAAGGCGATGCAGGATGCGGGCTTCGACGTGCCGGTGGTGGTGATTACCGCCTACGGTAACATGGAAACGGCCGTCAAGGCTATGAAACTGGGGGCATTTGAGTATTTGACCAAACCGGTGGACGTTTTTCGCGTGCGTGCGGTGGCCAAAACGGCCCTCGAGATTCGGCGTCTGAAGCATGAGGTGGATCAACTTCGCAAGAAGGCATACGAGCCGCAAGATAGGTATCGTCTGGTTGGAAGCAGCCCCGTGATGTACCAACTATACAAGACGATTGGAACTATTGCATCTACCCCCAATTCCACCAACGTTTTGATACTGGGTGAAAGCGGCACCGGCAAAGAGCTGGTGGCGCGGGCCATTCATGCATACGGCGAACACTTCAATGCGCCCTTTTTCGGACTGAATTGTACTGTCTTGCCGGAGCAGCTCTTGACATCCGAGCTTTTCGGCCATGAAAAAGGCTCGTTCACCGGCGCCGTCGAACTCAAGAAGGGCAGATTCGAGGCTGTCGGCTGCGGCACGATATACCTCGATGAGATCGGAGACACTTCACCCGACTTCCAGAGAAAGCTCTTGCGAGTCTTACAGGAAAGAGAATTCGAGAGATTGGGAAGCCTGACGCCAATACCACTGGAAGCCAGGATCGTGGCGTCCACAAACCGCGATCTCAGATACCAAATCAAAGCCGACGAATTCAGAGAAGATCTTTACTTCAGACTGAGCGTCCTGGAGGTGGCCGTTCCGCCTCTGAGGGACCGCAAAGAGGACATTCCGCTCTTGGTGGGACATTTTCTCAACAAATATTGCCACATGGCCGGTTGCGGTCCTAAGGAGGTAAGCGAGGAGGCGTTCGATTTGCTCTTGAATCACGATTACCCGGGAAATGTCAGAGAGCTTGAAAATATCGTCGAACGCTGCGTGTATCTCGATAGAGGAGCGATTGTAACTCCGGAAACGCTGAGACAGTTCATGACGCCGTCGGACAACGGCAGGCTTGATCTTCCCATAATCAGCAATAACATCCACCAGGCCCGGCGGCATGTCATCGAATTGTTCGACCGGCGTTTCATAAAGAAGCTCCTCTCCGAAAACTCGGGCAATGTCGCCGCCGCCGCCAGAGTCGCCGGAATAGAAAGGCAGAGCTTTCAAAGGCTCATGAAAAAATACGACATCCAGGCCGACGAATTCCGCAGAAACTGACCGGCTTCCAATAGAAAAGCATTAGCCGGCCATACTTCCATTCGTAACCTCGGCGGTGACACCTGGCACAATTCAGGTTACGTTTTTACATATTTTATGGCATTGTGTAAAATCGCTGCAGGGGCTTAAGTATTTACATGCCAATGAATTGTGGAATAGTGAGAAGATCGCGTCCGGATGGCTTGAGATTTGCAGGAGCGAGCAACGAGACACGGCATCCAGACCCTCAAAAAGGAAGGAGAGCAAATGGGAAGATTTAGATTGCCGATCATCACTGCGGGAGTAATCCTGCTAATCAGTGGCACCTGGTTCGCCACCAGAACTGACGCCGTCCCATCGTTTGCCAGAAAGTATCAGACAAGTTGCTCCACTTGTCACTACGCCTTCCCGATGCTGAATGCATTCGGGAAAGCGTTCAACAACAATGGATACAGGTATCCCGGCAACGACCAGGACCAAGTCAAGGAAGCACCGGTAAGCCTTGGATCCGAGGCTTACAAGAGAGTGTGGCCGAACGCCATCTGGCCTTCGGATATTCCGGGGACATCTCCAGTATCGGTCCGAGCAGTGGGCAGGATTAACTATTTGCCCAACGGAGTAAAGGAAGGAGAGGAATCGGAATCGACGTTTGAATTCCCTCATGAGCTGGAGATCCTGGCAGCCGGAACCATCGGTGAAGACTTGTCTTTTTTCGGTGAGGTTGAATTAGAAAACGAGGATAACGATGTTGAAATAGCGTTTCCGTTTTTTATTCAATACGATTTTTCCGCGCGATGCCATCTCAAATTCGGGATGGTATCCCCGGATCCTACACCCGATCATCACCGGCTCAGTGTCAGTCATTATAACGTCACAAACATCAGAAACAGAACCGGGACCTGGAGGCTTCGCGACGAACAGGCCGGCATCTCTCTCTGGGGCGCTGGAAACGGCTCCGGAGGCAAAGGCGGTTACAAGTATGAGGCGGGAGTGGTTAATGGTCAGGAGATTTCCGATGTCAACAGCAATAAGGATGTGTTCGGGCGGGTAACATACAAATTTGGCGGCCTCGGGGAGACGGGGGGAACCGGGGGTCAGGCATCGGAAACGTCAGCGTTCTACAAGGACAATTCGGTTCGCATTGGGGCGCATGGCTACGTTGGCAAGGCAACCGACGCCGGCATCGACGAGGACTTTCAAGCGTTCGGCGGAGACGTTGAGGCGTGGTATGAGAATTTCATCGTCAACGCCGATGTTCTGCTCATGAGTTCCAAGATCGAGGGCAGCCCGGATAGGGAATCGATGGCCTGGTATGGTCAGGGGAACGGCGTGATTTACCCCTGGTTGATAGGCCTCTTGCGATATGAATCGACCGATCCGGACACCGATGACGATACGGTAGACCCTCAGACAAATCTGGTTGCCGGTATTGTCGGGATGGTGAGAGCCAACACCAAAGTAGCCATAGAATATTTCAAACCGCTTGACGACGCCAGAAAAGATGACGACAAGCTGACCATCCAGATCGAATTCGGTATTTGAAACCGGTCGAAAGAGAGGTGCTGAATATGTTTTCCGGATTCTTGAAAGGCGTTGCCTGCCTTGTTGTTCTCACGGCGCCACTGGCGGCCGGCGACATAAAGGGGAAGGCGGAATGCAAGGGAGCCAGAGATAATCGAGACGTTGTCGTTTATATCGAATCGATCGCCGATACAATCTTCGCGCCGCTGAAGGAAAACCCTGTCATGGATCAGAAGAATCTGACATTTATTCCCCATGTCCTGCCGGTTGTCAAGGGCACCACCGTTGATTTCTTGAACAGCGATGACGTCTTGCACAATGTCTTCACGCCCGATAAATGCGCCGAAAAAATGAACCTGGGAACCTGGCCCAAAGGCCAGAAAAAGTCCTACACCTTCAAGGAAATCGGTTGCCAATCGGTGATGTTGTGCAACGTTCATCCAGAGATGGAAGCCTGGGTGGTGACCTTGCAGAATCCCTATTACGCCAAGACCGGAAAAGACGGCGTCTATGAGATCGACAATATCCCGGCCGGGAAATACAAATTAGCCGTCTGGCATGAGAAACTGAAAGCGCCGAGTGTGGAAGTGGGAATTCCGGATTCCGGCGCGGTCGAGGCAAACTTCACGCTGACCAAGTGACTTCACCTTTGAGTCTCGACTGATTGATTTCAAGGGTATTCGATGCTATCAGATACATTGCCATGCAGGTCTTCGGCCAAGAGCGTAAACAAGGATTGGCTCGATAGAAACTTCCCCTGCTACTGGGCCTGTCCTGTTCACACCGAGGCCGGCCGATATGTGCGGTACATAGCTGACGGCGACAATAAGAGCGCCTACTATGTCGCCAGGTTGCCCAACCCATTTGCCTCGATCTGCGGCCGGATCTGTGCCGCTCCCTGCGAGACCGCCTGCCGTCGCGGTAAGATAGATAAGCCTATCGCCATCAGAGCCCTTAAGAGGTTCGCCTGCGAGCGATACGGTGTCGAGAGCTTGATTGACATTACCAGGATAAAAGAGGTTCTCGCCGCCAGGATAAAACCTCTGGGCCGATGGGTGGCAGTCGTGGGGAGTGGTCCGGCCGGCCTTTCGGCCGCCCATGACCTGGCCCTAATGGGCTATAGTGTCACCGTTTTTGAATCGCAGATGGTCGCCGGTGGGATGCTCCGCCTCGGAGTACCGGAATATCGACTACCCCGGGAGCTGATCAGGCTTGAGATAAACGCCATACTCAACCTGGGAGTGGAGTTGAGATTGGGCAAGGCCATAGGCAGAGATTTCGCGCTCAATGATCTTTTCGACAACGGTTATGAGGCGGTCTTTATAGCTGTCGGCGCTCACCGGGGGAGAAGCTTGAACATCCCCGGCGTCGATCTTGACGGGGCCTTCAAAGCAATCGATTTTCTTCTTAATGTGAATCTCGGTTACAAGGTGGATCTCGGAGAAAGAATAGTGGTGGTGGGCGGGGGCAACGTGGCCATCGACGTTGCCCGGACAGCGGCCAGGCAGGAACCGCCTCCGGCGGAGATCGTCACCGATATATCGTCGGCCCTCGACGTTGCCCGGTCAGCAGTCCGATTCGGGGCGCGGGAGGTGCATGTGGTAAGCCTGGAGTCGCGGCGCGAAATGCCGGCCACCGAGGAGGAAATCAGGGAGGCCGAGGACGAGAGAATAGTCTTTCACTGCTCCAAGGGTCCGAGCAGCATCATCGGCAAGGACGGCAAGGTCACCGGGCTGGAAACCGTAGATTGCGTTTCCGTCTTTGACGAGAACGGGCGATTCAATCCGAAGTTCGCGCCGGGCACCGAGGGCGTGATTCCGGCGGACAGCGTAATCCTGGCAATCGGGCAGAGTTCGGATCTGAGTTTTCTTTCACCGAACGATATGATCCGCATCAATCCGCGCAATACAATCGAGGTTGATCAGGAATCCTTATCCACATCTCATCCGGCGGTTTTTGCGGGTGGGGACGTAGCTTTCGGACCTAGAAATGTCATTGACGCCGTCGCTGATGGCCGCCGGGCCGCAAGCGCTATCAAGCGTTATCTCGGGGACAACACGCAGGAGAATGAGGAGTTGCTTATCGAGGTGCTGGAAACGACAAGCTACGGCCACTCCCTTTCATACGAGAGAATTCCCCGGCAGCCCGTTCCATTCCTGCCTATCGATCGCCGTATCGGCGTGGCCCAGGTGGAGTTGGGATACACCGAAGACCAAGCCCGGACAGAGGCAAAAAGGTGCCTTTGGTGCTGGGAGAATACGATTTTCGATGGCCAGGAGATATTCGGCACTGAATGCATACTCTGCGGAGGATGCGTGGATATCTGCCCCGAGGATTGCATCGAACTCGTTCCTCTTTTATCGGTCGAGATACCTCGGCAGCTTAGGGAGGAGATCAGCGAGGAGTTCGCATACCTCAACTTCCGGCCCACAGACTATCAATCGCGCCCGGCGGCGGTGATGATCAAGGACGAAGAGAAATGCATTCGCTGCGGCCTGTGCGCAAAAAGATGCCCCGTGGACTGCATCACCATGGAAAGTTTTCTGAAAAAGGAGACTGCCGGACTTGGAAAACGACAATGAGAAAATAATACGTTTCTATGACCGCCGGAGCTTCCTGAGCACACTCGGGATTGGCTGTCTGGGAGCGGCCTGTTTCGGCAGCGCCGTGCTGTCGGTCGAATATCTTTTCCCAAATTCAGTCCTGGAACCATCGCCGAAATTCAATGCCGGCCCGCTCGATCAGTTCCCTCCAGATTCGGTGACTGAAGATCTCGAACATAAGACCTTTATCATCCGAAAACGCTCGGGGGCGATTTACACCATGTCTGCGATCTGCACTCACCTGGGATGCCTCACATTCTACAAGCAGGAAGAAGGCATCATAGCCTGCCCGTGCCACGGAAGCAAGTTTACAAAGGAGGGCGACGTGTTCCGGGGGCCGGCGCCGCAACCGCTGCCCAGATTCTACGCAGAATTGAATGATCGTCTACAGTTGGTGGTGGATCGAAGCCAGGTTGTGGATCAAAACTTCCTTTTGAAAGTCTAGGGGGAGCGAGCCATGTCTGACTGGATTCAGAAGATCAGGTCGTGGGGGCCTGTCGGATCTATTTACCGAGGAGGAGGCGCCTCGAGCAATCTTGAACGATCGCTGACGATCTTCAACAATTTCTTTCTGCATGTTCTTCCAGTAAAGGTCAGAACCAGGTCCATCCGTTTCTCCGCCACCCTTTACCTGGGATACATTTCATTCGTATTGTTCGGGATTCTGGTCATGACCGGGATTTTGCTGATGCTCTATTACCGCCCTGCTGTCCCCCATGCCTACCAGGATATGAAGGATTTAAAATTCGTAGTTTCATCGGGAATGTTCTTGCGCAACATGCATCGCTGGGCCGCGCACCTGATGGTGATTGTCGTCTTCCTGCACATGCTGCGGGTGTTTTTCGCAGGGGCCTATCGCCCGCCGCGGGAATTCAACTGGGCGGTGGGAGTTATCCTGCTGATTCTGACGTTGCTGTTGAGCTACACCGGGTATCTTCTCCCCTGGGATCAACTTGCTTACTGGGCGGTTAGTGTCGGTGCCAACATGGTCAATGCCACGCCCATCATTGGCCCATCGATGAAGTTCATTCTCTTAGGTGGCCATTCCATAGGAGAGAACGCTCTGGTTCGATTCTACGTGCTGCATTGCGTCATAATCCCGCTATTTGCCATAATGCTCATCGGGGTACACTTCTGGAGAGTTCGCAAGGATGGCGGTGTTGTGCCCCTTTTTCAATCCACCAAAAGCAAAATCAGGTCGAGAGCTCGTTCGGATAAAAAGGTCGGGATAGATGTCTGACGCGGATCGGAAATTTGAAATTCAAAGAGATATTGACCCTATGGCAATTCCCAAGCGAGTAGCGTTCATAGCGCCGCGGGTATCCGCCCAGGTTAAATCCCGCGACGAGGAAATGGTTATGACATTTCCCGAACTGATACTCCGGGGCCTGATCGTAATGGAGGCGCTCGTCATACTGTTAGCGCTAACGTCTCTTTTCTTCGATGCCCCCCTGGAGTGGATAGCCGACCCCAATCACACGCCATCCCCTGCAAAAGCGCCATGGTATTTCCTCGGTATCCAGGAGCTTCTTCACTATTTTCCCCCGGTGGTGGCGGGTGTGTTGATCCCGATTCTCGTAATTATCGCCCTTATAGTGATTCCTTATTTTCAGATCAATATCAAGGGAGAGGGACTTTGGCAGAAAGATAGAAAGCGGACGTTCATTTTTCTGACGTCCGCCGCTTTTCTGATCTGCATTTTGAATGCCGCCTTTAAGGCCTGGGCAATTGTCATACCTACCTTGTCAGTTTACGGCCTCTCTCTGGTTCCTTTATTCTCCAGATCCAGCGGAAATGCCGTTGAATGGGTGAGGCGGAGATCGCTGACGGAATGGATCATGTTGTGGTTTGTGATCGTGGTCGCCGTTCTGACGGCAGTGGGAACATTTTTCAGAGGTCCTGAGTGGCGATGGACCTGGCCATGGATAGATGGCATCTACTGAACGGTTTCCTGCCATGAGAACTGGTATCTACAGGCTATTTGCGATCATAAGCCTCCTTTTCCTGGGTATCCTGGCCATTTCCCCTCTGAAAAACCTCTTTTCCGACTGGAGGAAATACCAGAGAGAGTACAACGAGCTGCTGGCACAGCAGCCGATGAAAACCCACCAGGTCTCAATCGGGATTAAGCAGATATGGGCGCAGGAGCTCGGCAAAGTCGATAGATGTGTATCATGCCATCTCGCCCTATCCGAGACCGGGCTGACGGACGCATACGAACCCTTCAAACCGCATCCCGAAATATATCATGATTATGAGAAGATAGGCTGCACGGTTTGCCACAAGGGGCAAGGACTGGCGACCTCGTCAAATGAAGCCATGAGCAGGACTGAGTTCTGGGAAGAACCGATTCTGCCCAGGGAATACATTGAATCGTCCTGTGGAATATGTCACAAGGAAGACAACGTCCCGCAGGCCGAGCATTTGAACAGCGGCCGAAAGATGATCGAGGAATTGAGTTGCGTCGGTTGCCATGTGATCGAAGACTTCTCAAAGGCTTTCACGCCGTCGCTGAACGGTATCGGCGACAAAGTAAATCGCCGGTGGCTGGTGGACTGGCTGAAAGCCCCTTACCAGATTAAATGGAATTCCCGGATGCCAGACTTCATTTTGTCCGACGAAGATGTCGAGGCCCTGGCGGATTTCCTCATGACTTTCAAGGAATACGGGAGAAAACTCGAGCCTATGCCCCCCACACTGAAGATGGATAGGTTTGATGAGAAGATGATTGAACTCGGCGAGGTTCGCTTCAGAGAAGCCCGGTGCATCAGTTGTCACACAATAGACGAACGGGGTGGACATCTTGCCTCCGAGTTGGGACACATTGGCAGCAAGGTCAGCCGGCAATGGCTGTATAACTTTCTCAAAAATCCCCGGGCCATGCAGTCTGAAATTCCGATGCCCCGATATGGTTTCAGTGAAAATGAACTCGAAGCCGTGACTGCGTACATGCTGACGGAACTGATTGACTGGGAGCGCGTGGAATCCGATACGACAAAAACCATTCCCGCCTTTGACCGCTTCGAGAAGGGCCTGGAGCTTTTCAACGAATACAACTGTGCTGGATGCCACGAGCTGGACTATCCAAAGGTCTCTCGGAACACGGGGCCGGAATTGACTTTCACGGGAAGCAAGCCGTTGTACGAGCTTCCCTTGTGGCCAGACAGCGACCAGATAGATCTTTCCTCATATATCTTCGGGAAGTTGGAGGACCCCCGGCAGTATGTGGGCAATCTCAGGATGCCGAAATACGAGCTGACACAAGATCAAATAATCGATATCACGGCAGCCATGTTGGCCCAGACCAAACAGACATTTCCCGCTGAATATATGGTTGGCGAATCTCAGCCTCGGGCCACTCAACTTAAAGGCCATTTCGGGGAGATCGTTCGAAAGTATTCATGTCTTTCATGCCATCTGATCAACGGTGAAGGATACTTGCTGGCCACAGATCTGTCGTTCGAAGGGAGCCAGGTGCGGAAACAGTGGCTTCAGAATTACTTCCGACTTCCCTACACTATTCGGCCCATCCTGACCGAGCGAATGCCAAATCTGTATCTGACAGATGACGAGATACAAACGCTTGTCGAGTATTTCGAGATGGTCCTGGTGAATGATACCATGGATACGATCAGATTTGATCTTGCAGACATGGACTTGATCTCTACGGGAAGGGAGCTTTTCCATGAAAAGTACGGCTGCGGTTCCTGTCATCAGATCGGCGGCGCGGGAGGATACGTCGGGCCTCCGTTGGACAACGTCGGTTCGAGGCTCACACCCGGGTGGGTCTTCAGTTGGATTTCGAATCCTCAGAAATACCGGCCGGATACGGTCGAGCCCAATGCCGGGCTGACTGACGCCCGGGCCAGGGCCATAACGGCTTACCTGATGAGCTTGAAATGAAGATGCGGACGGTACAGTTATCAATACTGTTTCTGGCTCTTATGTTCTTGTTCGCGTGCAAGGACCGAGCCCCAGTCGGTATTGCAGGTAAAGAGGTTGCCGTCTCCGACAGCACCATGAATTCGAGCAGGCAAGCGATGTATTCAATGACCTACTCCGAGCGAATCGGAAAAAGACTATTCGCGAAATACTGTGTCGTCTGCCACGGCCAAGAGGGTCAGGGAGACGGTTTCAACTCTTACAATCTCGAACCTCGTCCCCGGAATCTGGTGGACACGACATATATGAACACGCTTTCCGACGCACGCCTAAGTGAAATGATCTCCGCAGGAGGAAGAGGAACCGGGAAATCAGTGCTGATGCCTGCTTACGGCTCTACGCTCACCGCTTCCGAGATTCAGGATTTGGTCGACTATATTCGCTACATCAGCCATAGGTAAGTAGATCATTCCTAAAGAACGGTTCTTGCCGTCAAGACATTTTCCCGCTCACATCATCTTACAAGGACTAACTTTAGAGCCCGGGAGCGATTACCCGTTTGGAGTTTTATCATGTAGACGCCGCTGGATACACGGTGCCCCTCTTGGTCGGCGCCGTCCCATCCGATTCTTCCTTCGCCGGAAGCGCCCGCTTCGAAGCTCCTGATGATCTGCCCCAGGGAATTAGTAATCTTGATTTCACCTCCTTTCGCGTGGGAATAGGTTATCACCGTCGAGGAATTGAAGGGGTTGGGATGAGCGGATAGCCTTACCTTATCCGGGAGGTTGGCATCATACCCCTCTGCTGCCGATGTTACCACATAGCGACCCGACGCATAGTGAAGATCCACATCGCCTGTGTAAATACCCCAGAAGCAGTGCAGCAAGACCGTATCCGCCATTATCCGCCCCACGATGAACGGGTCGCGATCACGCGACATGTAATTGCCGGAAATCAGTTGTGGCTCGGCCCAAGTCTTTCCCCAGTCCCGGGAAAACGAATACAGGATTTTGGCATAGCCACAGCCAAACGGCCACTCATCCGCCCAAACCGCGTGGAACGTGCTATCCAATACGAAGCAAGATGAGGCGAATCCGGATTGCGTGTCGGTCACCCGGCACTCGGACAGCCAGGTTTGCCCGTTGTCGGTGCTGGTGCGGGTGAGAATGTCGCCCGAGAGCCCGCACATGCTGCCATACTTGTAGTCGAACCAGGCGGCGATTAAGTTGCCGGCGGAATCGGCATGGGCTGAGGGAAGTTGGCCAGCATGGCCATCCTGGGCAGAGAGCCTCGCCCGTGCAGCCCATGTCAGGCCGCCATCGGTGCTCACGGTGTAGAAAATGTCGGCTCCTTCAAAATGCAGTGGGTATACGATATGCACCCTTCCCCGGGAATAGACCATGGATTGGTACTGATCGAAACCCCACGTCAGGGGGTCGGCTACAGCGCTGTCCCCCCAGGCGATCCCGCCATTGAGGCTGCGGAAGGAAAGCAGGTAGGAATCGACAAAGTCTGCCACCCGGCAGGAGAGAAAAAGGGTATCGCCGTTAGCGGCCAGGCGCGGGTACTTCAACAGGCCAAAGTCGTCATCGCGCCGAAACACCTGGTGCGGGGGGGGTCCAAGTCTCCCCGCCATTGGAACTGGAGATATGGTAGACCTGCTCCCGAAGCTGGCCATGGGGCTTGGCCAGCCAGGCCAGATGAACCCGGCCTCTGGAACAGACCACATCCGGCTGAGAGCAACCCTCGAACGTGTCGGCCGGGGCATGCGTGATGGCGTGACTCCAGGTGATCCCGCCATCGGTAGAACGGACATAGTAGAATTTGACCGGAGACGCTCCCCCAACGACGTAAATATTGTCACCGTGCAGGGATGCTCGCGCATCCCCAAAACCGATGCTGTCGGTCAACTGCACCGGCTCCGACCATAGGACTTGGGCGGGGCTTGTTAATGGAAAAGCCAGCGTGAGGAAAAAGGTGATTTGGGAGACAAACCATGTTGCCTTGAGCATACCTCTAAGCCCCTTTCATCGGGGTTATAGGCTTCTACTTCTTGCCCCCAACGCCCCCCCAGCGCCATCGGATCGCTCTCTAGCAGAGGTTCTTCACCCGCGATTTAATCTATCGTAAAATAGACCACTGTCAAGGCCTTTTTAGGTTATTTTTCATCCACAGTAAGAAACACGCGACAAGTGGGACATTGCCACTAAACCCGATTTAGTGGCAACCGGCCCTAAATTATTTTTTATTTTCCTCAAGGGCCACTGACAGTAGTTGTCGGTGGACTGTTTCACATTAGGGGAGATAAAATAGGCATTGATTTTGACGGCGACCATATTATATTGCTCTCGCTCCATTTGTATCATTGGGGGGATGTGGTTCCGACAAAATATGATTGAATCGTATTACTTCAGATGAATTTTGACGGATTTGAGCCATGACAATCCGAAAGGAAATCGTGCCGAGCAAAATTAGGTGAGGACAGTAACATATTATTTAGATATGGAGAAATCATGGAAAAGAGACGCGATCTTGAAGCCAAAGACAGAAAATGGCATCAGAAAATGATTGAAATCAAAGTCAGGTTTTGGACTAATGATTTAGGCGATGAACCCGAGAAAGTGAGACCAAAGCATGCCTGGACGAGCGGTGTGGTCCGTGTCAGAAGAAACGATACGCATGGTATAATGCCAAAACATCCAATCCCGTTCAATAGCTTGATGGAGTTGCCTGGAATAATAGAAAGGGCACTGATTGACCATAGTATTGTGCTTCATCCAGGCGTAAGAATGAAAAAATACCTGAACATTGATACAAAATAAAACGCTCGAAGTATTATGCGGCATTGAATCGCCTGGTCCGAAACTTTGTTGCCATAAATAAAGCCGTCAAGTGAGTCCACTGGACGGCACATTAGACTTCCCGCTGGTGATGCCGGCGCCAACGGTGTCACCTGCGCATGACTTTCCTGGTTTCATATCTCAAGGGTTATCGGGGGCCGCTGATTAGGGGGGATTGTGATTCGTAACCGGCAGGTGGACGGTTCAAGCCCGCCCGCTGGCTGTTTGTTTTGGGGCAGCGACTTACGAGGGCTGCCAACCCCTGATTCTGGATGAGTCAAAGGCTCTCTGTGAACAATCATATAATAAGCCTTATCATCCATTTGTCGAGAAAATAATCAGCACATCAAAAGAATATAGCTTTCTGTTCGATATTATTTAGCCATCGTGTGGGCATCTCTTCGCCACAGGTCTGTATTAGCGTCTATAAAGCTTTAGCACGGAATTTCGTACGCGAAGCGATCGATTTGCGACCTGCCGGAATGAGGCCACTGGCATTCCATGGACCTCGCTTTGCCGCCCTGCTCTACGGCCAGACTAAGGGGAGGATTGCCGCATGAATATAAGGGCGTATTCGCTGCCTACCCCTGTGCTATACACCCCGAAAACCAATCAAGACCGTCTCTAAACACAAATCCTCCGTCTGCCCAAATTCCTCTGGACCGAAACAGTCTTAAAATAAGGATTCATTGTTTCCGAATTGTCCGACGACGCACATTGTAGATATATCACACAAACCAACGTTGACATCAGCCCTGACCGCGGCAGAGCAAAGCACAACCGACAGCAAAGCCGACGCAATGTGAGTTCTCCTGATCATCTCCAACCCCCTAATTGGATTATAAATTCAGTCCTATGTGTCTTTTTATGAATTTACCATGGCCAATGTCGCCTATGAATTTGCCTTTTTTGGCGACTAATTTGCCCCGGCTTATCGTCGTATCCGGATATCCTGTCAGCTTTGCGCCCTCGAATGGCGACCAGTCGCAATTGGTTTGAAGATTCCTATATGATAGAGTGACTTTCCTTTGTGGATCAAACAAAACAAGGTCGGCATCGGAACCAACTGCGATTGTGCCTTTTTCCGGATACATCCCCATTAGCTTGGCAGGGTTGGTACAAAGTGCCCGCACAAGCTGATTTTCCGTGATGCGTTTCTTGCCAATCCCGTAAGTATACATCAACGGCAAGAGAGTCTCTACGCCGGGCAATCCGAATGGTATTTTCGTGAAATCGCCCTGCCACATCGCCTTCTGCTTAGTGGTGAAAGTGCAGGTGTCGGTCGCGACCGTAGAAACATCCCCGTCGGCAATTGCCTGCCATAATCGCTCCGAGTCGTCTTTCTTTTTTATCTGCGGGCAGGTGGCATAGAGGTGTCCGTTAGGCTTTTTGAAAACGGAATCGTCCAGCAAGAGATACTGCGGGCAGGTTTCGGCATAGACATTTAGCCCGCGCGCCTTTGCCTTGCTGATGATCTCTGCGCCATCAGCAGTTGACATATGCACTATATAGAGCTTGCCACCAGTCGCCTCTGCCCATGTCACGGCACGAGAGATAGCCTCGGCCTCGATGTAATTGGGGCGCGACAGGACGTGGCAATAAGCGCCGTATTTCTTCATGTCATTGGGATTATGATAGCGGTTGATCAGAAGATCAAGCACCCTTACGGACTCCGCATGAACGCCCACCATGCCGCCAAATGTGGCGGTTTCCTCCAACGCTGCATAGAGCGCATCATCATCACTGATCATGCCCTCTTTGGCATATATCATGAACATCTTGAAGGTCGTGACCCCGTCGGCGGCAAGCTTCTTCAATTCATTCCTGGTTCTTTCATTCCAATCGGTTGGCACGGCATGCACAGCATAATCGACAGCGACCTTGCCGTCCGCCTCAGCACGACGAGCTTCGACAGCCTCACGAAGTGTCTTGCCTTTCTTCTGAATGGCGAAATCAATGACTGTGGTCACCCCGCCGCAGGCCGCCGACTTGGTGCCGTTTTCAAAATCGTCGGCCGACACAGTGCCGCAAAACGGCAACTGCAAATGCACATGCACATCGATTGCGCCGGGAAATATCATCTTGCCGTGCGCATCGATCGTCATACCGGCATCACCGGGAAGCGTCTGCGCGATGGCCGTGATTTTGCCCTTCTTTATACCAATGTCGGCCTTGTAGCTTCCCTCGGATGTTATGATTCGTCCGCCCGTGATCTTGAGGTCCATAGATCCTCCTTATATTGATAGTCTTTATGCCGCAACTAATTTAGCACAATCCCAAACAGGGCAGACCTGGACACAAAGTGAACAGCCCGTGCATCGGTTTCGATCAACCTTCGGAATTCTGTCGGGGCCGGCTGTCAGCGCCTGGTAGCCGGCATCACGGCAGGAGATCACACAGCGATCGCATTTTACGCAGGTTGCCTCGTCAATCTGTGAAATCATTTTCCTTTCGCGGTCAAGATTGATGTGATCGGTGAGGAATGGAAGAGACTTGCCGATGAACTCCTCTATCCGAGTAAAACCATGATCTTCCATGAAACCAGCGAACCCATCTTTCAATTCCTCGATTATTCCAAAACCATGAAACATGACAGCGGTGCAGAGTTGAACATTGGTGGCTCCCAAAAGGATGAACTCCACAGCGTCGCTCCAGGTCTCGATTCCGCCTATGCCGGAGACCTGAACCTGCAGGTCTAACGAAATGCCGGCGACCGCCTTCAAGGCGATTGGTTTTATCGCTGGGCCGGAGTATCCGCCATGAGTGCTTTTCCCGAAAACGTTGGGAAGAGGGGCCAATGTCTCCAGATCAACTCCTGCTATTACTGCCACCGTGTTAATAGCTGAGATTGCATCAGCGCCAGCCTTGACCGCCGCCTTTGCCGGGACACGGATATCGGCGATGTTGGGCGTCATCTTGGCAATCACCGGAATTGTTGACACGCTTTTCACCCAGTCGGTCACCCTGGCCGTAACCTCGGGGTCCTGGCCAATTGCCATACCCATCCCTTTTTCGGGCATCCCGTGCGGGCAGGAAAAGTTGAGTTCGAGCATGTCGGCGCCGGCGTTCTGGCACATCCTGACAAGCTCCTGCCAGCCGACGCGATCGTTCCCGCCAGCCATGATACTTGCCACAAGTAGCTGCCGCGGGAATTGCGTCTTGATGTCGCCGATCTCTTTAAGCCAGATATCTAATGGCCGATCCGTGATAAGCTCGATATTCTCCAGCCCGTAGAGCTTCTTCGCCTCATCGGAACGGCCGGCGAATGATAACGATGCCAGCCTCGGAGTGACATTCGCCAGCAGGTCGCGGTCATGGGCCAACGTCTTCGTTACGGCGCCACCCCAGCCGGCCTCAAACGCCTGTTTTATCATTTCCCCTGTGCCTGTTGGCGGAGCTGAAGACAAGATGAATGGATTCGCCATCTCGAATCCGCAGAACCTGACCGAGAGATTTGTCTGGGTGGCCATTCTCATAACAATGCTCCTTTATCGGGATTGCCTGTTTTCCGTGATGAATTTGTCGATTCCAAGCGCGGCGCATCTGCCATCCGCTACCGCTTGTACGGCCGTCGCACCACCATTGATAGCATCGCCGCCGGCAAAAACGCCCGGCATTGAAGTCGCGCCCGTTTCCTTATCGACAATGATCAAACCACGTGAATCGGTGGCTATTCCGCAGTTTCCTTCGAATGTTGCCTCCTGGCCTATGGCGAGAAGAATGTTGTCGGCTTCATAATCCTCTCCTGAAGAATCGATCATGATTGGCGCCGGTCGCCCAGTATCGTCAGGAGAACCAGGCATGGTCTTGGCAAATGTCACAACAAGCCTGCCGCCAGTCACAGAGAATCTGAGGGGCATATGGTTGAAATGGAATCTGACCCCGTTCTTTTTCGCCGATTGGATTTCTGATTTGAAAGCCGGCATGTCATTTTCACTTCGTCGATAGAAAATCTCAACTTCGCATCCTGCAAGGCGCGCGCTCTGCGCAGCATCGATGGCGGTATTGCCCCCGCCAATAACGATGACATTCCTGCCGAGATTGATCATGGGCGGTTTCCCGTGAAGCTCAGCGATTCTTCTATCCTTGAGAAATGATGCCGCCTGATACACGCCATCGATATCTGCCCCCTCTATGCAAAGAGGGGTTGCGCGATACGCGCCGATTCCAATGAAAATAGCGTCATATTTTTCCGAGAATTCTGCTAATTTTCCGATTTTCGAGCCCGTTATGATCTTCGCGCCCATAGCCTTCACGTATTCGATTTCATCTTTGACCATTTCGGGGCTAAGGCGATACGATGGGATGCCATAGGTCAGAATTCCGCCGGGGAGATCTTCGGCCTCATGAATTTCTACGTCATATCCCAGTCTGCAAAGCTCAAATGCAGCCGAAAGCCCGGCCGGGCCGGAACCGATAATTCCTACCGAGAAACCGTTTGGTTCTTTGACAGGAAGGAGGCTCATGCCGTGCTGCCTGTCGTATTCCGCCACAAAGCGCTGCAACGCCCCAATCGCGATCGGCTTCTGAAGCTTCGTTGTGCACCTGAATTCGCAAAGCTCGCCGACCGGGCAGATCAACGCGCATGTTCCGGCGAGAACGTTGGACTCGCGCACGGTCTTGATCGCTCCCCGGAAGTTTCGTTGTGCGATCTGACGGATGAATTTCACTATATCGTTTGCCGCCGGGCATCCTTGACGGCAGGGGGCGTCAGCGCAAGAAAGACAGCGCGAAGCCTCTACGACCGCCTCCTGCGCGCTCATCAGGGGAGGAAGATAATTGTCGGCGTTCTTCATCTGCGCTGGTTCTCAAAATACTTTTTTGAACGCCTGCTCCAAAATCGCAAGGGCTCTATCGATGTCGTCGTTTTCGATGCTAAGCGGTGGCGCTATCCTGATGACATTTCCATAGAGCCCGCCCTTGCCGATCAAGAGCCCCGCCTCTTTGGTCAGCTCGAAAATCTTCACGACTGTCTCGGAATCTGGCACTTTTTTGTCACCGATGATTTCAAGAGCAATCATCAGCCCCATGCCGCGGACCTCCCCAATGAAGGGATATTTCTTCTGCATCCGCTTGAGTCTGTCCATGAAATAGCTTCCGGCCTCGGCGGCGTGAGCCGGAAGGTTCTCTTTCTCGACAACCTCGATCGTGGCCAGTGCCGCAGTGCAGGAAACAGGATTTCCTCCGAATGTCGAAATAGAAAAACCAGTCAATGATGATGCAACTTCAGATGTCGTGATCGTCCCACCAATTGGGAAACCGTTGCCCATTCCCTTGGCGAATGTCATTATTTCGGGCTCGACATTCCAGTGCTCGATGCCGAACATCTTGCCGCCTGTTCGTCCAAAGCCCGTCTGCACCTCATCGCAAATGAAAACCCCGCCATATTTCCTGATGATACCCACCGCAACTTCAAAATACTCTTTCGGAGGGGTGACAAAGCCGCCGACGCCTTGTATCGGCTCAGCCAGGAAGGCGGCGACCCTGCCCGATGTCGTCGTCTGAATCAGCTCCTCCAGATCACGCGCGCAGGCTAAGTCGCATGATGGATACTCCAAATGGAATGCGCATCGATAGCAGTAGGGCGAATGCGCGTGCTTGATCCCGGCAACGGTGCTTCCAGCCTGACGCCACTTGCTGTGTGCCGTGAGATTGAGCGCCAGATTGGAGCGGCCGCTGTAGGCATGGCGCAGAGCGATCACCTCATCACAGCCGGTATGTTTCCGCGCCAGTAAGACTGCCGTCTCATCGGCCTCAGTTCCCGAATTAGTAAAGAAGCTTTGTTTGAGCTTTCCTGGAGTGATCACTGCCAGTTTCTCCGCCAGCTGCACCTGCGGAATCGTCTGATACAGGGTTGACGTATGTTGGAGTCTGCCTATCTGCTCGATGACTCTGCCATTGACATGTGGATGTGAATGGCCGAGCATGGTTGTCAGAATTCCTCCAAAAAAATCGAGATACTCTTTGCCGTCGTTGTCATAAACGTGCTGGCCCCTGCCTTCCGTCAGCACCAACGGCTCAGCGTAATAATTCTGCACACACGGCATCAAGAATTCTTTGTTCTTTTTTCTGATCTCTGTAGAATCCATCAATCATCACTCCATTAGTTATGGCAATAGCCGCTCTATGTCGCCATACGTTTCCGGCCTGCGGTCGCGGTAGAATTGCCAGACATTTCGGACCTCAAGTATCATGTCGAAATCGATCTCCGCCACAACCACTTCATCGACATCGCGTTTTGCTTGCGCCACGATACGTCCACGCGGGTCGCAGAAATAGCTTTTGCCGTAAAACTCGCCGATATTCCACGGCATCTCGCGCCCCACACGATTGATCGCGCCCACGAAATAGCCGTTGGCCACAGCGTGGGCCGGCTGCTCTAACTCCCAGAGATATTCTGAGAGGCCTGCCACTGTCGCCGACGGATTAAATACAATCTCGGCGCCGTTCATGCCGAGTATGCGCGCCCCCTCGGGAAAATGGCGATCGTAGCAAATGTAGACACCCACTGTTCCGTAGTGAGTCTGGAAAACCGGATATCCGAGATTCCCAGGCTTGAAATAGAACTTCTCCCAGAACCCTGGATGAACATGTGGAATATGATTCTTCCTGTATTTCCCCAGGAATTTGCCGTCGGCGTCGATCACGGCTGCTGTGTTATAATACACTCCAGCCATGACATTCTCGTAGATTGGCACGACCATCACGATACCGTGTTTTCGGGCGAGCTCTTGCATGAGCTTTGTTGTTGGCCCTTCGGGGATTTTTTCAGTCAATTCGTACCATTTCGGATTTTGCTCGGCGGGGAAATAGGGACCGTAAAAAAGCTCCTGCAGGCATAGAATCCTGACACCTTTTGCCGCCGCCTGCTCGATCAGGCTCAGATGTTTTTCAATCGCATCAGATTTTATCTTCTCCGGCAGGTCGTCGGTGGTGAACAGAGGATTTGACGCCTGGATCAGGCCGCACGTGATCTTTCTTGCCATAACAGGTCTCCCTCGAAATTGTCAAAACCAACGGGAAATTATGATTCTCTTGTCTGTGTAGAATTCGATGCCGTCGCGGCCGTACGCCTTCAAGTCGCCAAAGAACGACCGTTTGGCACCGCCAAACATGAAAAATGCCATCGGCGCCGGCACCCCGATGTTGACGCCGATCATTGAAATGCCAGCCTCATACTTGAATTTGCGGACAGCCTTACCGCTTTGTGTGAAAATAGATGTGGCATTGCCATATTCGCCTTGTTGAATGACCCTCAGCGCTTCATCGATATCATTGACTTTCATCAAACAGGCGACCGGGCCAAAGATCTCTTCGCGGGAAATTGTCATCTCCGGTGTGACGTTGTCGAAAACGGAAGGCCCAAGGAAAAACCCCCTGAGATTTCCTGCAACTTGAGGCTTACGGCCGTCGAGAACCAACGCTGCCCCGTCTTTGATACCCTGTTCGATATATGATATCACCCGCTCTTTGTGTTTCTGAGAAATGACCGGGCCCAATGTCACTGATTCACTAAGGCCATTGCCAATCTTAAGCTTCTTGGCTGCCTCAACCAGCTTTCTTTTCAGCGGTTCATGAATATCTCCTACAGTCAAGACGATGCTTGCCGCCAGGCACCGCTCGCCGGCGCATCCATAAATCGAATCGATGAGGTTGGCGACCGACTTGTCCAGATCGCAATCGGGCATGACCACCACGAAATTCTTGGCGCCGCCCAATGCTTGCACACGTTTGCCTTTAGCTGATGCCTCGCGATATACCGATTCCGCAATCTTGGAAGAGCCAACAAATGATATACCGACGACGTCAGGATTGGCAATTAGCGCCCTCGCCGCGTCGCCTGCTCCGTTGATTAGATTGATGACGCCTGGTGGGAAACCAACCTCGTCAACCAGCTCGAAGATCTTCTTCTGAGACATCGGTGTTTGTTCCGATGGCTTTACAACAAAAGTGTTGCCGCAGGCCACAGCCAACGGGAAAAACCATAACGGCACCATGGCTGGGAAATTGAAAGGCGTAATGCAGGAAAATACCCCCAGGGGTTGTCGGACGACTTCGCAATCAACACCCGAGGCGACATCCTCAAGATTGGCCCCTTGCATTAAGCTTGGCACACCGCAAGCGACCTCGACATTCTCGATCCCCCGACGTACCGAACCGCGCGCCTCAGCGATCGTCTTGCCGTTTTCGCTGGTCAGGATTTGAGAAATCTCCTCGAAATCCCGTTCCAGCAGCTCCCTGAGCTTGAAGAAATACCTGGCCCGAACAATAGGTGGCGTCTGCCGCCACTGCGTGAAGGCTCTTTTTGCTGCCCTGACAGCCTCGTCGACTTCGGCTTTAGCTGCAGGCTTGACTATTGCCAGTTGTTCGCGTGTAGCCGGATTAATGACCTCAAGGCACTCTGTTGATATAGATTCGATCCATCTTCCATCCACGTAATTTGGCACAACGGGGGAAACAGCTTTCATTGAACCTCCAGGAGGTGAAATTATAGATATGCGCGGACCTCAAATTACATAAAAGCCTCCCATAAACCAAATGATTTTTCCCGAGCCTTCCGGCTCTCATCTGGCCTGAGGCATTTTCTCCTGCTCCAATCGTTATTACACAAACTCAGATTGACGCGGCATAATTGGCGCATTTAATACCAGATGAAAGTTTCTTTTAGGATATAGGATTGCTTCGGTTCGGATGAATTTGGACAGACGGAAGGTTTGAGGTAAGAGACGGTTCTGATTTGCTCTTGGGGTGGAATGGAGGATCTTGTGCCCGCGGCAAGCCCACGAGCATTTGTGAGATTACCATAAGGGTCGTAACTCCTTGAAAGACAAATAGCGGCGCAGGGATTCGAACCCCGGACACGAGGATTATGATTCCAAGCCAAAGATCTACAGTAAGTTAAAAGGATATAATAGCATGCGAAATGCGAGTGGAAAATATTTGCTCCGGAGTCTTAACTTAAAGAAACAACACACTACCAAGGTGATTCAGAACGTGGCCAGAATGCCAAACAAAACGCTTTTGAGCACCATGGAAAAGCAGACGAGTGCATTCGTTTCAATTCGCCGCCAAACGCTGGATCGCCCGACAAAAGCCAAAGGCGTGTATCAAATTTGTGCTATGAAGTCATGTAAAATACAACCCTCCTCTATAATACCTGACTAAGCCGTCTCCTAACTCAAATCTCCTATTTATGCAAATTCATTTGAACCGAAACAGTGCCAGGCGTGTTACGGATTCGCACCGGATCTTCCATAGTTTTTGACTGGCATTGGGCGACCCTTGTTGCAACCCGGTTGCGGAACTCGTCTCGTAGCTCCCGCCATGAATAATCATTATTATTTTAGAATATCGTTAGCCGGTCGGAAATTCTTATAATTAGCTCTGTAGCTCAAAAAAATAATTAGTGCTGGGAAAAGACCGATCGGAGCGGCCCGATGAATCGGCATAGCCCTGGAGGGAATAAATTTATAGATCGGGATTGCCAGCGAATATACAATCCAAAAAACGACGAATAGAGAAATGTAACGGAATCCTAATCAGTTATACCTAATCGTGTGAGCATTCTCACAAATTGTGGTTTTAGGCGGACATTGTCAAAAACCGGCTCGACATTAATTTCGCACAACCAGCTATCTCTCATTTGCCATGCTTTCTCCAGCCATCGGAAACCCTGTTCTTCGTTACCCAAAACAAAGCACATTAATGAGAGGCTATACGGTGAGATATAGGCCGAAGCGGATTTCTCCAGCAGGTTTTTGAGCAGATCTTCCGCATTTTCGTTCCTGCCCATTTTCGTAAAGGCAATTCCTATCCATGCATCCAGAACGGGTCTCCGGTTCAGGTTGCTATTTTTCTCTTGATGAAATTCTTTAAGGGCCGCTTCATGCATGTCTTTTTCCAGATATACCCTGCCTAGCAATTCATGAACCAAACTGAAATTGGAATCTAGTTCGACCGTTTTTTGAAGCGCGTCAATGGCTTCATCATACCGTCCCGAATAATAATAGATAGTGCCTAAATCACGATTAATGGCCAATGACAGAGGATCCAATGACAATGCCTTCCTGATTTCGGCGATAGCCTCACTGAACTGGGCCTTATACATAAAATATAAGGCATACCAGTGATGGGCTGTAGCGTATTCGGGGTTAAGGTCAATGGCCTTCTGAAATTCTCTTTTGGCGCCGGCCCAATCAAAGCCATAGTTGAGGACAACAGCTAATGATGCATGAGCCTCTGCCAGAGTATCGTCTATCTCAATTGCCCTGATCGCCATCCTTTTTGCTTTTTCGTAAGCCTCATTCGGATCACATTCGGCATAATCCGGTAATGCCCTGAAAGCATCCGACAGGCCTGTATAGGCAGAAGCATACTCATTGTCCAATTCGATCGCTCGTTCGAAGTAGGATATCGCTTTTCCTAAACTCTCTGCAGTTCTCATATTCCAGAAATATCTGCCTTTCAGATATAGGCAATATGCATCAAGGTTTCCGGTAGGGCATTTGACTTTCTGCCATGTGTTATCATCCTCCATTTTTACCTCGAGCTTATCCGCAATTGAAAGAGCAATTTCTTCCTGAATCGCAAACATATCTCCCATCACCCTGTCGTACCGCTCAGACCAAATATGATATCCGCTTTCAGCGTCAATCAATTGCGCCGTAATTCTCATCCGGTTATCAAAATAGCGAACACTACCTTCCAGAATTGATTGAACGGCTAGTTTTCGTCCGACTTCCTTAATATCGAATGATGAATCCTTGAAGGTAAATGATGATGTTCGGGCGACGACGCGAATGCCCTTCATTTTCGCCAAGCCATTGATTATCTCTTCTGCGATACCCTCCCCGAAATATTCCTGGCTTCTCTGCGGGCTCATGTCGCGGAAAGGCAGGACTGCGATCGATGGTATGAGCTTTTCAGCGACTGCGGCTGCCTCATGTTCTATTTTATCAATGTTTTCGCGCAGTAACTTCAGGTCGGCGGTGATTTCGTCTGCACTTTGATAACGGGATGCCGGATCCTTCCTTAACGCCTTATCGAGTATTTGCTGAAATCCATCGGGGGCGTTCAGGACAAACGTCATGATGGGCGGGGGATGTTCGTTAATTATCGAATAGAGAATGGCGGCCTGGTGCGCATCCTTGAAAGGCAGCTGACCAGTTGTCATCTCGTACAGAACGATACCGGTTGAAAACAGATCCGAACGTGCATCGACTTCTTCACCTCGCGCCTGCTCCGGTGACATGTAGGAATATGTCCCGGCTATCGATTCCTGTCTTTCGGGACATGCTATATTCAAGCGCACAGCCAGGCCGAAATCCATTATCTTGATTTGATCCCCGGTTGTAACCATTATATTGTCTGGCTTGATATCTCGATGAATGATCCCTGCTTTGTGCGCTGCGGATAATCCGCAGCACAGCTGGATGGCAAAATCCAATATCTGATTGAAAGACAAATTACTTTCTTTGATCAGGCTGGAAAGCCGGCGACCCCTGACGTACTCCATGGAAATGACTGGATAGCCCTGGTAATTGAATATCTCATAAATCGTAACTATATTGGGATGATTGAGAGACGCCGCGGTCTGAGCTTCGATTTCGATAGTTGATTCCGGGTCGCATTTGGAATCGCTGGTCAGACGAAAAAGCTTGAGGGCCGCCTGGCGCTTGAGATTGAGATCTTCCGCCAGGTAGACCTCGCCTAAGCCACCGTGACCGACTAGTCCCTGGATACGGTAGTGGGAGATGATGAGACCGGCCTCAAGTCTGCAGGAATTCACTGCAAATCCAACTTCATTATCTCTGTATTGCCGCCCATTCGAACCGGCAATTCTGAGATTGGGATATTATATTGTTCCGACGGATTCCCCACGTCGGGATTTAAGATGACATGGGGATCAACCTCTATTGCAAGGGATTCTGCACTATGGCATGAATCCCATACTCGGCAAGATTATCATGTTTGGTAATGTCATTACCCCCGCTGTCAACACCAACCAAGACGACGGTTGATGGTGCTGCGGCATTCTGGGGATTTTGGGCGAAATAAATCCTTACAGAGACACATTGATCTTGGCTAATAATTGAAAGAATTTTCTTTGCGTCAAATAAAATACCCTCATTTTTTTGAAAACTCTTAGCTTGCGCCCCGTTATAGGCAGCCACCCAATTTCTTGCGGTAGCCGCGTCAATATCATGCGGCATCTGCTTTCTCCTTTCCAAGAGGAATTTTCTTGAACATTCGGGCGACCTTTGATGGCCGCATAATCCAATAAATAATTCGAGCGGGGTCGAATTTGACCTGTCGATGCTGCGGCGACCAGCAATCTAAATCGATCTCCGGATCAATTCCAGAAATCAATCCGCTTTAGTCAAAGGACCAGAACCATAGAAAACTATTCGGCGGTTATAACTTAAATCTATTACAAATAAATCCGTAATTAGTGATTTAGTCAAGAGTTATTTTGAGTATTTCTCTGCATCAGAGCCGAAATTTCGAATCCCAGCGAGAAATTAAGAGAAAGGCTATGGGCCCTGCAAATGATAAGGTTGGGGCCGGCATTAGCCAATTTCAAAATTCGCGAGTCAAAAAAGAACCGCCCGAACCAATCCTCAAGCGGCAATTTACAGAAAGGCTACCCCTCCGAGACGATCCGCTTGTAGTCGAGCACAATGTTGTATCGATTGATCTTGTTGACAAGCCCCTTGCGGGTTAGGCCCAACACCCGCGATGCCTGCAGGACATTCCCCCGGCTCTCAGCCAGGGTCTTGATGATGAGGTCCCTTTCCACCTTTTCGACAACCGCCTTAAGTTCACCCTTATATAGGCCGCTTGGGGCCTCGGACGCAGCGGCCTGCGCTATGCCCGGCGAAAGGTCTCGAACCCCGATGATCCCGTTCGAACCGCAGGTAACCGCGGCCCGTTCGATCTCGCTTTCCAGTTCTCTGATATTGCCCGGCCAGTTGAATTGCATCAGCAGGTCCAGGGCCCCGGGCGATATAGATAATTGGCCTCTGTTTAATTTGATCTTTATCTTATTGACAAAATGATTGACCAAGAGGGGGATGTCCTCGCGGTGCTCGCGCAAGGAAGGCAGCTCGATCGCGAAAGTGTTCAGCCGGTAGAACAGGTCCTCGCGGAAGGTCTTAGCCGCGATCTGCTCGGCCAAGTTGCGGTTGGTGGCGGAGATGACACGGACCTTAACCGTCTCGGTCTTGGTGGCGCCGATCGGGCGGATCTCGCCGTTTTGGATGACCCGCAGGATGGCGACCTGAGTGGATAGTGGGGCGTCGCCAATCTCGTCGAGGAAGATCGCGCCACCATCGGCCTCCTTGAAGAGGCCGATCTTGTTTCTGATCGCCCCGGTGAACGAACCTTTCATGTGCCCGAACAGCTCCGATTCGAGCAGCGTCTCGGTCTTCAGGCCACAGTTGATGATGACCAAGGGCTTGTCGCGCCTGTCGCTGTTGTAATGAATCGCCCTGGCGACCAGGTCCTTACCGGTGCCGGTCTCGCCGGTGATCAGAACCGGGGCATCGGTAACGCAGTAGCGCGAGACCAGCGACAGAACCCGCTTCATCCCCGCCGATTTTCCGATGATGTTCTCGAAAGCGAAACTCGATCCGAGCTCGCTTTTTAACTGAAGATTCTCCTGTTTCAGCTTTTTCCGCGTCATTTCCAGGAGCTCGTTGGCCCGGGTTAATTCCTCGAGGAGCCTGGCGTTGACGAGGATCTGTGCCGACTGCGGGACGAGGATGCCCATCAGCCGGCAATGTTTTTCCTCAAACGCGGGCTTAGCGGTGTTTCTAATCAATATGGTAAGCCCGATGATTTCCCCGCGGACGGTCAGGGGATAGCATAACGCGCGCTTATGCAACCCTCCGCGAGAATCCATCCCATAGAAACGGGGGTCTTGGTCCAGGTCATCGATTTTAAGGACGCCCCCGTTTTTGAGCATCCACCCGAGGAATTGGCTGCTGATCTGACCCGGAAGATCATCTCGCTTGCTGTCCCGAAATCGCACTACCGTGGACAAGGCGTCCATCCGCGAATTTACGACGAGGCTGATCGTGCCCTGGTCGGAATCGGTGAGCGCCACTATCTCCGAAATCAAAACATCCATAATATGATTGGTTTCACGAATTCCGCAGATCTTGTCGATCACGTTGTTGATGGCGATGAGGTGATCGAGCTTTTCTTTAGCGTTTGCATCCACCATGGTTTCGTCGGGCATCATTTCTCCGGGTAATGTATTATCACTATATTATGACCGTTAATTGGATTGTCAAGCGAAAGTACCCCTCCACTGCAATGCAGCACCGGCACCCACCGCCGGACCCAAATTAGATACTAAGTACCTAAATTTCTCGGCCCGACGCTCTCGCGCTCCCGTATGCAAGTTTCTGATTATCAATGAATTATGGGCGAATCCTCCGGAGCATTCGGTTTGGCACGCACTCTGCAATTAATGCGGGCGACAGTGAAAGAGAAGAAAGAGCCGAAGGTCAAATAACCGAACCAACAAACCAACAAAAACGGAGGAACGAAATGAACACTAAGAGAACAGTACTGAAGGGCATCGCGGTCATCGCGATCCTCGCGGCTGGCTGCTCGAACAACGGCGGGATCACCGGCCCGCAAGCCCCCATCGAGGAAAGCTCCTATGTCTCTAACACCACCCCTACCCCGACCGTGGCGAAGGATGCGGCCCAAGCACCCCGGCAGTGGCTGGAGCTCACCGGCAAGATCGTCCGCAGCGAGATCGAGGGCGGCTGCTGGTACTTCGAAACTGAGAAGGAGCGTTACGAGCCCCGCTTCGACCGTTTCGACGCCACCATCTTCTCCGGGGCGACTCTGAAAGTCAAGGGTTACGTCGATGACCTGGTCACCAGCATCTGCATGATCGGCCCAGTGCTACAAGTCGTGGCATACGAGGTTTTCTACCCGGCTGCCAAAACGATGCCGAGTGGGGGGAATCTGGTTACCCTTACCGGCACGCTCGGCTTGACCAAGGACGGGTGCTACTTCGTCGCCACCACCAAGGAACACATTGCGCTGGAGCTTCCTATCTGCCCGTCCCCGCCACTCCTGGGATCCCTGATTGTCGTCACGGGGACCTGGAGCATGCTCGACTATGTGCCGTGCGGCATGGAGCGCCTCTTGAACGTCGAAACCATCACCTTCATCGGCCCACCGCCCACGCCTGTCTATTGGTAGAACCGAACCCGACTTTTTCAGGCGGCCCCAGAGGCCGCCTTTATTATTTTATCCAAACGCGGTTTCCGGCATACGAAGAAGATTCCCAATTTGAGTATTAAGTACACAAACCAGGCAACAGGTCCAACCATCCTGCGCTGTCATAATCCCATGCCATCACCAATCTTAATTCTATGTTTGTCTAGCCGCGGAACCGGGCACGAAGCATGCGTCATACATCACCGGAAACGGATAAGATACCGATTAGGAGAAACGGAGGAAAAAATGTTTACTAAGTTTAGTTACCTGGATGAGGATTCGAAGTTTTTCATCGTGGCCTCAGTTGTGTGTACGCTGATACTTTTGGCCATCGCCGCCTCTGCGATTCTGCCCGGCATTCGACGATTCTAAATCCGGGCGCATCGCTCGGCCGAGCAGGGGTTGATGCCACCGGCCCGATTGAGCAGCCGTCTTGCTGGTGTTGGCCCCCCGCTCGGTGTCGCCCTTGAGCCTCTTCTTGCCGGCCTCCAGGAAAGCCTTGCTCCAACGATAATACAAATTGGGGATGATCCCTTCACGGCGACAAAGCTTGGCAATGGAAGCCTCCCCCTTGAGCCCCTCTAAGACTATCCGGATCTTCTCGTCGGTGGAAAACTTGCGGCGGGTCTTCCTCTCCAACCCAAAAGCTAATCACAACCGTCTCTAAACTGAAACCCTCTGTCTGTCCGGATTTATTAGAACCGAAATCCCTCTCAAATACTCGCCCGGCCTACTTGATATATTGAGTAACTTGAATAGACGGAAGGACGGCAAAGTCTTCGGCACATTTACCAAACGAGGGAAAGAGCTTCCCCAGTGGTCCGAATGGTGGGTGGGAGCGTAAGCTTCCCTGTCAAGTAGACAATTCATAAGTAGAGGTTTTGGCGGTTTTTTGTTCTCAAAGTGTTCCCATAATGTTCCCACGGAGGATTTTGCCGATATGGAAAGGCTTGTAAGTCCTTGAAAGATGATAGCGGCGCAGGGATTCGAACCCCGGACACGAGGATTATGATTCCCAGCCGAAGAAATATAATAAATTACGGGTAATCATCGACTTGTATACGGCCAGAGAAAAATGAGGATTTTTGCTGATGGCATTAAGAGGACCATTCATGCTCGATGAAATGCAGAGAATGGCCAATTAAGTATTTTGAGCACCAGGCAGCACCGGAAAGCAGCATTGCATATCAGGCTGCAACCTCCGTCTTACTTCATCAGCACCATCTTCTTCGATTCGACCTTATCGCCAGCCTTGAGCCTATAAAAGTAGATTCCCGATGACTGCCCGCCAGCATCCCAAATCACCTGATGCTCTCCAGCGGGCATTATTCCTTCAGTCAACGTCTCGATCTTGCGGCCGAGGATATCGAAGATGTCGATGGATTAATCAAAACGGCCCCAACCTCACTCTCCCAGAAATCCGGCGAGCTTTGAATTCAAGGCTGTGTCCCAATATAAAGCCATTAACGGTAAAAGCTTAAGGATAGTGGGGTTGATAGGTTGGGCAGGGCCCTCAAAAGGCCTCGGGACTGTTAGCCGCCGCCGCGATGACGTTGGTCGGCGAGGGAAGCACCCTGACCCCGGCAGGTCGCGACAGATGGAGGTGAAAAGTCCCTCCGCGGCCGATTTTGCCTTTCCAGGCTCCCACGACATGCAAATCCGCGACGCCCGAACGGATTGACGCCATTATCCGGGCCGTGGCGCAAACATGTCCCGTCGCTATGATATTGACAATCGTTACTTCTATCGTTATTCTCCCGCATGAACCTTCAGTCCCGGTCGGCTTGAAATGAAAAAAAGAATTTCCGAAAGCCTTCATCTCAAGATAGCTCTCTTGATACTTTCGATTCTTACATTCTCCGCCGCGACCATATTCTATACGCAATATCGCCTGAGCAAAAGCCATCTTACCAATTCCCTCAAGGTGTCAACCACGCACCTCAGCAATACGCTCTTGCGGAGTTTCGAAATCGCCATGCTGGGACGGCGGTTGGAGGAGATCCAGCAGGCCCTGGAGGAAATAGGGCAGGAGCCGCAGATTGACAGGATATTCATTGTGAATAAATCGGGCGAGGTCAAAGTTTCATCCGACCGCTCGCAGCTTGGCAGAGTGATCCATATTTCGGAAAGGACCTGCCAGGTATGTCATGAATTCAGGCCGGCCGATCGAGAGCAATCAATCATAATAAAAGACGATCGCGTCAGTTTCCTTCGCAGTGTCAATCCCATCAGGAAAAAGCCGATTTGCGAAAAATGTCACCGCGGCGACGAAACGATGCTCGGGATGCTGGTTACCGATGTTTCCGTGAAGGATATCGAGGCCCTGACGAGGAGCAATCTGAATATAACATTTGTAATGATTGTGGCCACCCTGCTTTTCATGGCGGGAGCCTTCAGGCTGGGGTTCAAGAAAATCATCCTCGATCGCCTGGCCTTGCTGAAGGCCGCGGCCGGAAGGCTGGAGAAAGGTGATTTCTCGGCGCGGGCGGCGCTGGATACCGGCGATGAGCTTGGAAGGCTGGCCGGGACCTTCAACCGCATGGCCGATAACCTGACGCAATCGCTGGCCCGGATCGAGCGGGCACGAGCCTATCTCGAAAACCTGATCAATAGCATCGATGACGGTGTGGCCGTAATCAAGAGAGACCGAACGCTGGTCATGGTAAATGACGCTTACCTTCGGATGTTTGACAGCGACAAACGCGATCGAAGCGAATATCTTAATTCACCCCTTGAACATTTGAACCCGTTTCATGGCGAATGGTGCCGAATCCCGGAGAAAAGATGCAATGTCTGCACGGTATTCGAGACCGGTGAATTTTCCAACAGAATCGTCTCGCTGGTCTCCAGGGACGGCGCCCAGAAAGTCTACGAATCTTATATTTCGGTCCTCAGCAAGGACGAACAGGGGGTCGTGGAGATCGTAGAGGATCTTCGAGATACGACTATCAGGAAGAAGTTCGAAACGCAGATGATAGAGGCGGAACGGCTTGTCTCGGCAGGCAAGTTGGCCGCCGGAGTTGCCCACGAGATTAATAACCCCATGGCTTCCATTTCAACATGCGCCGAGGGCCTGCTTAAGATGATCGACGATTTTCCGGCCGTGAATGAGCAAAAAAGCCTGCTGCGGGAATATTTGGAGACGATCCGAGACTCCGCCTTCAGATGCAAAGCCATCACCCAGCGCCTATTGAATTTCGCATCGATTCAAAGCAGTGAATTTGAGCCTCTTGACTTCAATGAGGTAATCGAGGATGCCGTCAGGCTTGTCCAATACGATATCTCCGCAAAGGGGGTCGATCTCGAATTGAAGTTATCCCGCGAAATGCCCAGCGTAAGGCTTTCACGGACATCGTTTCCTCATGCGGTCGTGAATCTCATTTTGAATTCGCTTTATGCTGTCGAGAGAAGGGGCAAGATAACAATCACCACTCTCCTGCAGGGACAACGTGCGGCTTTGAAGGTGGAAGATAACGGCTGCGGCATAGACGGGCGTCACCTGCAGCGCGTGTTCGAGCCTTTCTTCACAACCAAGAAAGTCGGTGAGGGCTCCGGCCTGGGCCTATTTATTTGCCGCAACATCGTAAATAACCATGGCGGCGAGATCGACATTCAAAGCGAGGCCGGCAAGGGCACGGTCGTAACCATCAGGATACCAGTGACGGAAGAAGCCAATGGATAAGCCCGACAAGAAAGAGACGCAGAAACCGCTCATTCTGCTTGTAGATGACGACGCCACCTTCTCCAATGTTTTCCGCCGCGAGCTGACCCGAATGGATTTCGAGGTGGATTATGAAAGCGATTCGAAGAGGGTTCTGCAACTCCTGGGAGAACGCAGTTACGATGTCTTGCTTCTGGATATTTTTCTGCCGGAAACGGACGGCATTGCCGTCCTGCAGTCCGTCAAGAAATTAAACACGGAATTGCCGGTCATCATGCTGACCGGCTATGCCACCATCGACACGGCCATTAAGTCCATGAAGATGGGAGCCTTCGATTATCTATCCAAGCCCTTCCGATTAGATGAGGTCAGGGTCGTCATAGATAAGGCTATGGAAAATCGAAAACTCTCCGAATCCAACGCCAGATTAAGGGAGGGACTCTCTGAGCGGCTGTATTCCAAGATGATTGGAAAGTCCAAAGCCATGTTGGATACGATCGCCATGATTAAGAAAGTGGCCCCGTCGGATTCAACCGTTCTTTTGATGGGAGAATCCGGCACCGGCAAGGAATTGGCCGCTCGGCTTATCCACCGGCTCTCGCACAGGGCCGAGGAGCCGTTCGTCATTGTCGATTGCAGCACCCTGCATGTCAACCTTGTGGAGTCGGAGCTTTTCGGCCATGAGAAGGGAGCCTACACGGGGGCATCCAAGCGAAAACATGGCTTGTTCGAAGTCGCCAATGGCGGTACTACTTTCCTCGATGAGATAGGCGAGATCAATCCACTCACCCAGTCCAAACTTCTAAGAATCATTGAGACGGGGGAATTCAGAAGGCTCGGAGGAACCGAGGGGATCTCGGTCGATGTCAGAATAATAGCGGCCACCAACCGAAACCTGGGAATAATGGTTACTGACAACCTTTTTCGAGAAGACCTGTTCTATCGGATAAATGTCTTTTGTATAAAGATACCGCCTTTGCGCGAGAGAAAAGAGGATATCGTCGAACTGGCTAATTATTTCGTGGAAAAGAGAAGCCAGTCTATGCGCCAGCCAAAAGAGTTTTCAGACAGCGCCATAATCATGATGCAGAACTATGATTGGCCCGGCAATATCCGCGAGCTGGAAAATGTAGTTGAGCGGGCCCTGGTTTTGTCGGAAACGAGCGTTATCGATGTCGATGACCTGCCGTTGAATATCCGGGGCAATTTCAATTTCGCTGCCCGCGATAAGGATTTCAGAAGCTTATCTGAAATAGAAGGTGATTATATCAGATTTATCTTAAATAAATGCAATGGCAACCAGGCCCAGGCAGCCGCCATCCTTGGCGTTGACCCCAAAACTTTGTATAGGCATCTGAGAAAAAATCGGGAATAATGCCCGATTACTGCAATTTCGCCGACTTTCTCCGAAGTCATCAAGTTTCATAAACTTGGAATGACAACCGGCGCCTGATCGGGCAAAATGCCCTTTTGGGTTTGTAATGTCCAATAATCCGTCCGTCTAACTTGTTAAACCGCAATCATATATTTTCTCGACATACCGGCACATTATTTTCTTATGACTTGAACTTGAAGCTCCATAAGGGCACTGGTCGCTAATGACTTGATGAGGCGGCCAAATGGAATATTCAAGCCAGCGTCCGCCGCCAAATTCACAAGATACTATGCGCGCCGAAAGGATGAACATCTAAGGTGAATAAACAGACCGTTTTCTCGGCAGCCGCGATACTCATTCTCGTTATCTGCATTTCGGTTCTGGCAGTTGGCAAGCGTTCATTCGATCAGCCTATAGAATTTAACCATTATAAGCATTTTGTCGAATTGGACGTCGAATGTCAATTTTGTCATCAGACCGTGGAGGCCAATGACGTTGCCGGTCTGCCCAATGTAGAGATTTGCATATTCTGCCACGAAGAAGGCGTGGTCAGTGAAAATCCCCGATTTCATGAAGTGGTTCAGATAATCCGGGAGTATTCTCGACGCCAGGAGAAGATAAAGTGGAACCGTATCTACGATTTACCGTCGCATGTCATTTTTTCACATCGAATTCATATCGGCGCCGGGGTCGAATGCGAAAGCTGCCATGGAATAACCGGCAAGTCGAAGCGGCCATCGGGCCAACCGGAATTGATAAGCATGGATAGTTGTATGGATTGTCACCGCAGGAATAACATCGAGACCGATTGCCTGGTCTGTCATAAATGATATGGAAATAGATAGAAGAAATTTCTTCAAAGTGGGAATCTTCACGGCCGGGACATTGATCGCTCCGCGTCTCTGGGGTGATATTGGGTTGGAAACTGTGGCAGAACAGCCATGGGAAGGCCCGCCCGGGCATGAAAATGAAGTCTTATCGGTTTGCCAAATGTGTCCCAACGGATGCGGCATCCGTGTCAGAATTTATGAGGGTCGAGCGGTGAAAATCGAGGGTATCCCCGGTCATCCTCTGAATAATGGAAGCTTATGCCCCAGGGGACAATCAGCGCTTCAACTGTTGTACCATCCCCACCGGCTGGCATACCCGGTTCTAAACAAAGGCGCCAGGGGCAACGGCAGCTTGCAGAGGATGACTCACGAGGAAGCCGTCGGTTTGCTGGCGGAGAAAATCGGCGATTTAGTGCGCCGAAGGCAAACTCATCGATTGGTCATTGTCTCCGGAAGCCATAGCGATACGGATGAGTTGATTTTACGCAGATTCTGTGATTCCGTGGGGACGCCCAACTATATCAAAATTGAGAGCCTGGGACGCCGGTCGAGATCCATGGCAATGGGACTTTCCCAGGGGATATTCAAGCCGCCCAGCATAGATTGGAGCAACTGCAATTTCGTAATGCTGTTCGGTTCGGAACCGGGAACCTCGGATATCTCGCCGATGTGGCTCTTGCGCGGTTTTGGCGAATTGCGTCAAGGGCGAGCCGGGCGACGCGCAAAAATCGTGCATGTTTCCACCCATTTCTCTCCTTTTTCGTCAAAGGTTGATGATTGGATTAAGATTAAACCGGGCACGTACGGAGCATTGGCGCTGGGGATCGCCCATATCATCATTAGCGAAGAAAAGTACGATGCCGACTTTATAGAACATTTTACGCTTGGCTTTGAGGAATTCAAAGAAGTCGATGGCACGTTAAGGCCGGGTTTTAAGGAACACGTCCTCAATAATTACGAACCCGCGAAAGTCTCCTCCATAACCGGCGTGCCGGAAGAGGTCATAATACGTCTGGCCGACGAGTTTTCATCAAATCGCCCGGCGGTCGCCTACGGCGGGGATGGCCCGGCATCCTATTCCAACGCCGTCTCCGAGCTTGTAGCGATTCATTCGCTCAACGCGCTCATCGGAAGCATCGATGTCCCCGGAGGAGTATTGATTCAACGGGATCCGCCGCTCAGGATGCCCGAAAGAGTATCAAACAACTCATTATTCACGCACAACCTGAGCCAGCCTCCGGTGGATGACTCAATCAGGAGTTCAAACTTGCCTGTCTATATGGCCGGGTCGAATTTACCGATGCGACTCTCAGACAGCTCCCCATATCCAGTGGAAGTGCTGGTATTGGTTGATTATGACCCTCTGGAAGAGGCCCCTGGACCAAATTATTGGCGCGAAGCTTTCAAGCAGATTCCCTTCGTAGTAAGTTTCTGCAATTTCAGCGATGAGTCTTCACGAATATGCGATCTCGTTATACCTCCTGGCACCTTCCTTGAGAGATGGGATGGGAAATCCGTCGATTCCAGTGTTGGATTTCCAGTGTGGGGACTTTCGCGTCCTGTCCTCGAGACTCCCCTGGACGGCATGGACCCATCCAGCTTCTTCATGAAACTCGCAAAAAGCATGGGGCATCAGATTGCCGGCGCATTCCCCTGGCAATCGATAGAAGAGCTGCTAAAGGAAATAGCCATGGACCTCAATCCTTCTCCCGGGCAGGTCAATCCCTGGGACGAGATAGCCGCCAAGGGGTACTGGTCTCAAAGCCCTTACAGGTTCGGAAGGCAGCGGGAGGTATACCAGACCCGAGGAAATCGCTTCAACTTTTTCATGTATTCGATGGAGGCCGCGGCATCGCACCTTCGCTCCGCCGGATATGCCAATTTAGATAAAACCGGAACGGATTTGGCTCAATCGGCTTTCCTGCCCAATCATAATTCTGCCGAATTTGAAAACTGGGATAATCGAGAACTTTTCTTTTTGGAGCTGTTTGGCACGACGTTAAGCGGACATGGCCGCCATTTTTCGCTTGAGGGGCTTCGCGAATTGCAGGAGCTCGACCTCAACAAAAGCTGGGGGCTATGGCTGCTGATAAATCCTCGGACGGCATCGAAACTCAATCTATCTAATAATGAAATAGTTTGGGTGGAATCTAACCACGGCAAATTATCCGCCCGTGTGAAAAAGGTCGAGGGGATCAGCGAAGATTCAGTCGGCATGATATTCGGGCAGGACAAGGGCACGGAACATAGCGACACACTATCCAATTCAGCGATGTCCCTGGTTGGCGAAAATATCTCTCCTCTGGGCGGCGGACTTTGCTGGGGAACAACAAAAGTTAGAATTTACAGGGCATAAAATGACTCGCTGGGGAATGGTAATAGATCTCGATCGCTGCAGCGGTTGCCAGGCATGCGTAGTCGCCTGTCGGCAAGAGAATAATATTCCCGTTGTCGGCCGGGAACAGGCGGCCATGGGGCGGGCCATATTCTGGATGCAGATAATCGAGGAACGGGAGGGCGGGCACAATGAGGGACGCACCAGGTATCTGCCAAGACCATGCATGCATTGTGACAATCCACCCTGTGTCAAGGTCTGCCCGGTCGGGGCAACATACCGAAACCCGGAGGGATTGGTAGGTCAGATATATGCCAGATGTATCGGATGCCGTTATTGCACGGCTGCCTGCCCTTATACGGCCAGGTATTTCAACTGGTATGAACCAAGCTGGGAACCGCCGCGGGAGAAATCGCTCAATCCCGACGTCTATGTCCGTCCCAAAGGCGTGGTCGAAAAATGCAGTTTCTGCGTGCATAGGATCAGGAAGGCCCAGAGGAAAGCAAAGGACGAGAACAGGGAAATCGAAGACGGGGAGGTAATCCCCGCCTGCGCCGAAACCTGCCCGTCCAAGGCGATACATTTCGGGGACCTTGACGATCCCGACAGCGAGGTCTCCAAACTGGCCGGGAGCCGGCGAGCGTTCCGCTTGGAGGAATTCTTGGGCACGGACCCCAAAGTGATTTACCTGAGAGAAGGAGAATGGAGTGAATAATAGAAGCGCCTCGATTGCCGTGGCGATTTCGGTGGATCATCCGCTCGTAAAGCCCGTCTCGACATCCGGGGGGGGGTTCTATGTTACCGCCTTTGCCCTGTTGATTGTCATGGGCTGGGCGTTTATCGCCTGGCTTACGCAATATATTCGAGGGCTCGGAGTTAGTGGTCTGGACCGGCCGGTTTACTGGGGCGTATATATAACAAATTTCGTTTTCTTCGTGGGGATAAGCCACGCTGGAACCTTGATTTCAGCCATTCTTCGCGTTACCGGATCGGAGTGGCGCCGGCCGATCACCAGGGCGGCGGAGGCGATAACCGTTTTTGCGCTCATGGTCGGGCCCATCAATGTCTTTTTTGATTTGGGCAGGCCTGACCGGGTGCTGAACATGTTCCTGCACGGGCAACTGAAATCGCCGCTCATGTGGGATGTCATTTGTATCTCGACATATCTCGTCTCGAGCCTTGTCTATCTATACCTGCCACTGATACCGGACATCGCGGAGCTTCGCGATACCGGGATCAGACCGAGATGGTTCTACCGTTTGCTTTCCCTGAACTGGCGCGGGACAGAAAAGCAGAAACATATCTTAGAGAAAATGATAAGAGTCATGGCTATTGCAATAATACCCATTGCCGTCTCCGTGCATACGGTCGTGTCATGGGTGTTCGCCATGACAATTCAACCCATGTGGCATTCGACCATATTCGGCCCTTATTTTGTGGTCGGGGCCATATTCTCGGGCATAGCCTCGATAATCATCGCCATGGCTATATTAAGGAAAGTCTATCATCTCGAGGACTACTTAAAACCCATACATTTCAACAACCTCGGTATCCTGCTTCTGGTGATGACCTGCCTTTGGGTGTACTTCACTTTTGCAGAATATCTCACCACCTTCTATGGCGGCGAACCGGCTCACATGGCGGTTTTTTATTCGAAGTTGACAGGCGAATTTGCGCCGATGTTTTGGTCGATGGGAATCTTATGCTTCATAATACCGTTTGTTATCCTGGCGGTCGGGCGATTCCGCACCATCACCGGAACCGTGATCGCGTCAATCTCGGTCAATATCGGCATGTGGCTCGAACGATACACCATAGTAGTACCATCGCTTTCCAATCCCAGGCTTCCCATAAGTGAAATTACATACTACCCCTCATGGGTGGAGATTTCGATAACCGCCGGATGTTTTGCCGGATTGACGTTCTTCTATGTTATGTTCTCCAAAATATTTCCCATCATCTCAATATGGGAATTAAAGGAAGGCGGAGTCGATGTGGCGGCGGGAGAGGTAATTTCCAGCGCCGCCACCTCGGGAAAAAAGAGGATGCAATGAGCAAAGCTGTCATTCAACTGGTCTTGTCCGTTACATTTCTGGCAATTACTTTTCAACCCCTGATTGAGGTCTGGGCCGGAAGCCCGGAGGAGGGGCGCAAGTTATTCCTGGCCTTCTGTTCGGCCTGCCATGGCGCGGTCGGCAAAGGCGACGGAGAGGCGTCCAAGTATCTCGATATTAAGCCTCAGGATTTTACAGATCAAAGCGTCATGGTAAAGTTATCCGATCAGGACATCTTCAATTTCATTCATGGAGAAAATAACCGGTTCCACGGGGCCCGATTCCTGCCGGGATTTCAACTGCAGCTGACAGAAATGCAAATTTGGGACCTCGTCTCATTCATCAGGACACTTCATACCAAGCCCAAGGGCGATCCGGTCAGCGGCCGAAAGCTGTATCTCATTTATTGCTCCACCTGCCACGGCAAGGATGGTCAGGGCAAGGGTGAGGCGGCGGAATTTCTCGAACGCAAACCCGCCGACCACAGCGATAACGATCGAATGACACAGAAGACCGATGATGAATTATATAACGTCATTTCGCAGGGAGGAGCCGCAGCGCACCGGTCGGGTTCGATGCCGCCCTGGACCACGACGTTATCCCCGCAGCAAATCTGGGATATCGTATCATTTATCAGGCTATTGCATCGTCAATCGAAATATGAGGGCGTGGCATCGAACGCAACCGCCAATTTCAATAAATATTGCAGCGTTTGTCACGGGCAAAATGGAGGCGGCAATGGCGCAATTGCGGCGGCATTTACTCCCCGGCCGCAAAACCTGGCCGACTCGGATTATCTGCGCGCCCATTCGCGCCTCGATATCTACTTCGCCATTATGGGCGGCGGAAATGCGGTCGGAAAAACGCAGTATATGCCTCCCTGGGGCGACGTCTTATCCCAGCAGGAGATCTGGGACTTGGTCGGCTATATAGAAAAACTCTCCAGGTCGAGCAGGTAATCGAATGGTCCGCAAGATTCTTCTCATATCAAGAGCCATTGCATTCTGCCTGTGCGCAGGTCTGCTTCTGATCCGCTGTGAAGCGGCGAGCAAAGACAGCACCGAGGGCGCTCCCATAAGAATCGGAGTCGTGCTTTCGCTAAGCGGCGAGAGATCGACCTATGGAAAGGACTGCCTGAAAGGCATCAACATGGCCCTCGACCTCGCCAATGATATGGGGGGTATCAAGGGAAGAAAAGTCGAATTAGTCGTGCGGGATGACAACTCATCGGTCGTCAAGACAATGCAAGCGACACAGGATCTGAGCCAGAGCCCTTCGGTGCTGGCGGTTCTCGGGGGGACCGGAAGCAAGCTGGCTCTGGCGGGCGCCAGTATAGCCCAGGAACTAAAGATCGCTTTCATGACTCCACTGGCGACAAACACCGATGTGACGGATATCGGTACTTATATCTCGAGAATTTGTTTCAGCGATTCATATCAGGGACCGGCCCTGGCCGATTATTCATTCAAATTCCTGAAACTGAAGTCAGCCGGCATAATATTCAATCCCGAGGATGAGTATTCTCTGGGCCTCGCGACATCATTTAAGAGACACTATATGGAAATTGGCGGCGAAGTGCTTCTGGAAATTTTTCAATCGCCTGCAGAATCAGATTCCGCCATGATCATCAGAGCCATAATGAACAAGAAGCCCGATGCCATATATATGCCCGGATATCACGCCGAGGCGGCAAATTTGGCCGTGCTGTTGAAGCACAGCGGCATGAATGTCGCAATGCTTGGAAGCGACGGCTGGGAATCCCCCGAGTTTCTGGAAAAGACGTCCCCCATTCTTACCGACACCGACCGGGTTTATATCACAACACATTTTTCTCCGGATGATAATCATCCGTTGGTACAGCGCTTCGTTGCCGATTATAAGGGGCTGTACGGCGAGCTGCCGACAGCCCCCGCGGCTCTGGGTTACGATGCCGCCGGTGTGCTTTGCGAGGCTCTGCGACGGACTCCCCAGCTGGAACGCCGCGCCATCTCGGAATCAATCAACTCCATCAGCGATTTCGAGGGCGTTACGGGAAACATCACAATAGATGAAAAAAGAAATGCCGTCAAGGATGTAGTGATCCTCAAGGCCTACGGGGGCCGGTTTGTATTTGAGACCACTACCAGGATAAGATAATAATTTTGGGAAAGGAGACCGTTATGGGACTCCAAGCCATTATCTGCCCGCTCGTTTGCCTGATAACTGTGACAACCCGGGCAAACGGCGAAAACAGCAATCCGGCATTCTATGGTATATCAACTTATTCTTATACATCAAGCGAAGTCTGCGCCCGGTGTCATAAAGATATCTATGATTTGTGGGAAAATTCCATGCACGCCAAAAGCGTCGACGACCCGGTCTTCGTGGCCGATTTCATCATGGTTCAACTGGCGCGCGGCTCCGATATCAAGGCCTACTGCCTGAGTTGTCACGCCCCCACCACCAGCTTAACAAAGGATTATGATCTTAGAAACGGAATTTCCAGCGAGGGTGTGACATGTGATTTCTGTCACTCGGTCAGCGCCCTGGGCACCTCCCCGGAGCAGGCCTATTATACTCTGGACCCGGGCCAGATGAAATACGGGCCTTTTCGCGATGCTTCTTCACCGGCTCATGAGACTGCATATTCGGAAAACCACACCAAATCCGAATTCTGTGCCGGATGCCATGAACTGGTGAACAAGCATGGCGTGGCCGTGATGGCTACTTACAGCGAGTGGAAGAATAGCGCTTATGCCAAGGAAGGTATACAGTGCCAGAATTGCCACATGCCGATAACATACAACCTGAATGTCGTCGACAAGGTTGTAAAGGAGTCCGACCATTTTCTCACGGCCCATGAATTCCGCGGAGGACATTCCCTGATAAACCTTCAGCATTCCTCAACAATAGAAACCGAGGTCACCCGGAATGGAAATGTTGCCAAAGTGATAACAAGGGTGACGAATTCAGAATCCGGTCACAAGTTGCCAACCGGCACGCCGGGAAGGAAAGTGATACTCAATACGAAGATTCTGGACAAGGGCGGAAACCTGCTGGCCGAGGTGAACAAAGTTTACAGGAAAGTACTGGTGGACGATAACGGCGTCATCATCGAGGATAACGCCGGCATGATTCTCGATGCGGCGCAGATTTTCAGCGACAATCGTATCGCTCCCAAGGAAACCAGAATTGAGACTTTCGAATTTGACGTGCCCGATGCCATCGATTATTTCACCGTGCAAAATACGCTTCAATACGAATTTTCCAGGCCTGTCCTCAAGACGGAAAAGGTCGTTTTTCAGATGGCGCAGGATGTGATAGATGTCAAGGGTGATCACGCATATGCCAAGGCGCTCATGCTGTCAGGGGAAAATTCGCGGACATGGGGTGTGATTATTTCGCTCGGGGTGATCGTATTGAGCCTCCTGGCGTTCTCATTTTTCGAGAGAAAAAAATGGGGCGCCCGGGAAGAAATCAACAAAGCCACCCCCTAAGATCGCAGGCGATCAATTTCCCGGCACCGATAATCATGCCCGGCATCGGCAAAAGATCCGGGGGCCATTCACCACAACCACATAGGGCGGTCTAGAGACCGCCCTATGGCATCCTATGAGCAAGGCAGCAAAACGAAAGGAGAAAAAGACATGACGATTCGGGATCTTCAATTCAACGTATTCACGTTGATCTTCGCTGGATTACTTCTATTTGGCGCGGTTGGATGCGGTGAAGATAAGAACGGGACATCCCCGCCTGCCGACCCGGCTGGCTACATCAATGCCGACGGAATGAGAGGCGGCAGGCTTTACGACGAGTTCTGGGCGACCGAGACCGGATGGAGTCAGTCAGATACCAATCTGGCTACCTACGACAGCCATTCCGATTTCTTCCGATGCAAGCAATGTCATGGGTGGGATCTTCTCGGCAGCACGGGCGCCTACATCTCACGCGCACCCAGAATGACCCGTCCGAATGTTTCATCCCTGAACCTTCGCTCAATCGCCGCCAGTAGGACGCCTCAGGAGCTTTTCGATGCTCTGAAGCGTTCGAACGGCAGACGCGCTATCAGCGCGGATCTGTCGACTTACGATCCGGGCACGAATCCCACAATTGGCGACCAGATGCCCGACTACGGCACCATCTTCACCGATGAACAGATCTGGGATCTGGTCCGGTTCTTGAAACTTGATGCAATTGATATTTCCATACTCTACGATTTCCAAACGACGGGAACCTACCCAACCGGCTCGATCACGTTTTCCAACATCGGCGAAGACGGGAACGCGAGCAGTGGAGACTCAATCTTTGCAGCAAAGTGTGTGGGTTGTCATGGAGCGGATGGTGCTGAGTTTTTGGTCGACGGTGGAAGTTACACGGTCGGTAGGCATCTGCGCGAAAAACCGAATGAAGATCAGCACAAAATAAAATTCGGGCAACTCGGATCTATTATGGGCAGCCAGGTTACCGATGAAAATGAGATGAAGGATCTCTATAGGGCCCTCACGGATCAAACCAGGTATCCCGATTAGCGGTAGGCTTGGGTCATCTCCAGGGTCTATTTTTTCCAAGGGCGACAGCACCGAATCTGTCGCTGAATCCCGCGACTATCCATTAGAAGATGGTCGCGGGTTAATAGCACCTCGCAGACAAAGGCACTTTCAGGATCGTCAAAATAACTCTATGCAATTGTCAGGTGTGGTCAAATAAAATGAGGTTGCGAAATCAAATACTATCTTTTAATTTGTTATAACAGTTGTCCAGGAAATTCTGACGACGCAGATTTCGTATGTAGTTGAATTTGCCTAAATAAAAAACCCTCCGGACCCTGCTATTCCAGGCGGATCAAAGGGACTCTACGGCATGGGAAGCAATTCCATGACTTGCCGGTTTGCCACAGGAATCCGATTTTCGAAATCACTTATCATGATCTCTGCAAAGATACCCTAATGAAAGAAGAACAGCAAAATTTAAATGATCGATTTACCGCGGCGATCCTTATTGCCAGCGACAGGGCAAGCGAAGGAGTTCGTCCAGATGCCACCGGGCCGGCTCTTAATTCAAACTCTCCTTCTGTCCAAATTCCTCTGAACCGAAACACCCAAGGGGAATCTTCTGGGCGTCGAAGGTGAGGGATTCAAGATTGCCATGCTCTGCCTGGAGCATGGGCGATACACCGTGGCCTCCGGATCGACCGGGTTGATCCGCGCCTGCGTTGATGCCTCTGTACAGTATTCACACGCCAGGAAGACATTCGAGGTCCCCATCGGCGAGCATCAGCTTGTTAAGGAAATGATTGCCGGGATGGCGGCAGGCTACGAGTTCTCACGTCTCCTCTGGCTCAAGGCCGGTTGGCTTCGCAATACAGGGAAACGCGCCACCAGGGAAACCGCCCTGGCCAAGTGGATTGCCTGTGAGCAGGCCGAGAAGGCCGCCGCCGAAGCTGTGCAGGTGCATGGAGCTTATGGATTTTCGGATGAATTCCCGGTCGAAAGATTCTACAGAAACTCCAAAGGCGCCTCGATTTATGAAGGAACCCGCGAGATTCAAAAACTCATGCAGGCCGATTATGCCCTCGGTTTCCGTCAGGATAAGCCCCGCCGACATAACCTGCCCCCCTGGCCCTTCGGCAATGATGTTTAGGCTCGGACTTCATCTAATTTTATCATAATCAGACAAAGATCATATTTGATATGCGCCGCTTTGTCGCAAAAGGCAGTGTAGCTGGGGATGTGAAAAATACTTGCAAATAGCAATGGTATTAATTATCAATTCGCAACAGGCAATTAAATTTCCGGCTACCGGCAGTGGAGATTAATTAAAAACGTGATAGAGATTCCCAAGCGCATCAAAAATTTGATACCATATAAGGCGGGTAAGCCGATTTCCGAATTGGCCGGAGAAAAGAAGTTGGGAAAAATCGTAAGGCTTGCCTCCAACGAAAATCCTCTTGGTCCATCACCAAAAGCCATGCAAGCTATCAGGGAAAATATCTCCTGGGCGCATCTTTATACCGATCCAGCCTCGGCTGAATTGGTCGAGGCAATTGCAGAAAAGTACGGCAAGAAATCAGATCAAATAATATGCGGCCATGGGATCGATGCATTGTTGGCCGATATAATTATTGCTTTCACCGAAGAAAGCGATGAAGTTTTATGCTTCAACGGGTCATTCATTGGAATATATGTCAACGCCAGGAAGCTTGGCCGAAAATTGTCTCTGCTTGAGCTGAAAGATTACGAATTGGATTTAAGCGCCATCCCGGAAAATATTTCCCCTCAAACCCGAATCATTTACCTGGCAAATCCCAATAATCCAACAGGCAGCATCTTTTCCAGGAGTCAATTCGAGATTTTGATGTCACGAATTCCGCAGGAAATTCTGGTGATTTTGGATGAAGCTTATGCGGAGTATGCATTGTCTTATTGCCCCGATTTTCCAACAGGGTTGAATTATGATTATGAGAATTTAATTGTTGCCAGATCATTTTCCAAATTCCATGGGTTGGCGGGCCTTCGCATTGGATTTGTGTTTGGTCCCGAACGCCTTGTCAAGGAACTCTATAAAGTCAGACTGCCCTTTGAGCCGAATTTTCTTGCCCAGAAGGCGGCCATTGCGGCATTGGACGATAATGAATTTATGGCCAGGACGCTTGCGGCAAACAAGGAGTCGCTGGATCTGATGATTTCAAGATTTAATGAACTGGGAATAAGGCTCCTGCCGACTTATGCCAATTTTCTACTTTTGGTGATGCCGAGCGAAGAGTTTGCCCGGACATTTTATGAAGAATGTCTAAACAATGGTCTGATCCTCAGGCATGTCAAACCCTTCGGTATGCCCAACGGAATCAGGATCAGTTCAGGCTCCAAAGATGAAACATTGTTTGCTCTGAAGATAATCGAAGAGGTCTATCAAAACATGACGAATTCGTTATGCGAGGAGACCGTCATACAATCCGAGGACAATATTTAGCCCTTATTATATGGTAATGAGAAAATGATTTTGCCCCGTTTCGATGTGCTTGTGCCCGAGTCATTAGAGGAAGCTCTTGAAATGCTTGGGGAGCACGCCGATAAGGGTGTCAGGATTTTGGCGGGAGGAACCGATCTTCTTGTTGATCTTAGGAGACCGATTATTCCAGTGCACGTCCCTCGCTGCGACGGCTGTGCCAAGCATCCCGGGGGTATGGTATACTCGACCATCGATTGTGAGTTATGGTTATCGGAGCCAACCGCTCACGCCGGGGGATCGCTACGGAATGCTCTGCAAGATTCCCGGAGGATTTCTCCGCAATATTTGATTTCACTGCATTTGCTAAGAGAACTTAAAGGCATCAAAAGGCTTGATAACGGCAGTTTATATATTGGGGCCACAACAACCATAAGGGAAATTGCACATTCAGAGAAGGTACGTAGGTGCTGGACGGCCCTTGCAGAGGGGGCCGACAATCTGGGCAGCCCTCTTGTTCGCAACAGGGGCACTTTAGGCGGCAACATCGCCAATGCCCGCCCCGCCGCCGATATGTTTGTGCCGACAATTGGCCTTAATGGAATATTAAAATTACAGAGCCTTGGTGGCGAGCGTCTTCTTCCTGCCAGAGATTTTGCAAGTGGGCCTGGTCTTACAGTCATCGAACCCCTTGAAATACTAACGGCTGTTATATATCCCGCCCCGCTTTCCTATTCAGGAAGTTCCTATTATAAGCTTGCCAATCGAAAAGCGCTCGAGATTTCCACGGTCGGCGTATCGGTTTCGTTGACGCTGGAAGCGCCTGACGGCCCCATCACGGACGTACGGGTTGCCTTGGGTGCTGTCGGTCCCACTCCGATTTTGGCAGAGTCTGCAAAAGGCATCCTCCTCGGAGAAACTCCCGATGAGCCTCTTTTCAAGAAGGCCGCGCAGGCAATCAGAAAAGATGCGCGTCCCATTGATGATCATCGTGGTTCCGCCTGGTATCGTTCAAATATGGTCCAACTCCTTTCGGAACGCCTCTTGAAAATCGCTTATATTCGGGCCAAGCGAAATAAATGAAGAAACTAATTTCCCTGAATGTGAACGGAATTGCTCATGAATTGGCGGTCGAGCCTCGCCGCACGCTGCTTGAGCTTTTGCGTGAGGATTTGGGCCTCACCGGCACAAAAAAAGGCTGTGGAATAGGAGATTGTGGCGCCTGCACAGTTTTGGTTGACGGGGTTGCCACATTCAGTTGTTTGACACTGGCTATTCAGGTCAACGGCTGTTCGGTGGAGACGGTAGAGGGACTGACCAAGGATGGCAAATTAAGCCGCCTGCAACAAGCCTTCGTTGATCACGGGGCAATTCAATGCGGTTATTGCACGCCGGGGATGCTCATGACAACCACCGAGCTATTGAGGCGGAATCAACATCCGAAGGAGCAGGAAATCAGGAAGGCAATCTCGGGCAATCTTTGCCGTTGCACCGGATATCAGAAGATTGTCGAGGCTATTCAAGAGGTTGCTCGGAGTGAGAATGAAGAAATATAGCATACTTAACAGCCGTGTTCCCCGAGTCGACGCTGTCGATAAAGTTACGGGCAAGGCGCTCTATACCGATGACATCAAGATGCCCGGCATTCTGATTGGCGCTATCTTGCATAGCCCATTGGCCCATGCCAGAATATTAAATATTGATACATCGTTGGCGGAACGGCTGCCGGGCGTAAAAGCAGTCGTAACACATCGCGAGGCGGGGACAACTCCTTACGGGGTTAGCCCGGCCCGATATGATGAGACCATATTCTGTCATGACAAGGTGCGATATGTGGGCGACGAGATAGCGGCGGTGGCTGCGATTGATCTTGACACTGCCTTGGAGGCGGTGAGCCTCATCAAAGTTGATTTCGAAGAGTTGCCGGTGGTTTTGGATGGCCGCCGGGCCATGGAAGAAGGCCGTCCTTTGCTTCATGACATATATAAAAATAACATTTGCGCCGAGGTCCACTGGCATTTTGGCGATATCGAGCAAGGCAAAAAGGAATCCTATATAGTACGCACCGATCATCTGACCAGCAAAATGCAGGACGCTGCCTTTTTAGAGCCGCAGAGCGTGATTGCCGAAGTCGATTCCCATGGCAATTTGACGATGTGGAGCTCAACCCAGGCGCCGCACTATATCCAGCGAACTTTAGCCATGGCCCTCAACATTCCTTTGCATAAGGTGCGGGTAATCAAGCCCGCAGTCGGTGGTGGATTCGGCCCCAAGGCCTCCTGCTCCACGGCCGAGCTGGCCACATGCCTGCTTGCCATAAAGACCGGCAAGCCGGTGAAGCTCACGTTTGACCGCGAGCAGGTTTTTCTGCATTCGCGTGCCCGTCATCAGTTCTTCCATACTATGACCACGGGAGTGAAAAAAGACGGGACGCTGGCCTTTTTGGATCATCAATGTATCCTTGATGGCGGAGCATACGCCAGTTTCGGCATCGCCACGATCTACTACGCCGGTTCGCTTTTGGGGGGACCATACCGGCTGAAGAATATGAAATATGACGGCTACCGGGTTGTCACGAATAAGCCTGCTTGCGGAGCCCAGCGCGGACATGGTGCCGTAATTGCCCGGGCGTTGTTCGAGGTGCAACTTGACCGTATTGCCGAGGAGTTGGGGACCGATCCTATTGAGCTTCGGCTAAAAAATGTCATGGAGGCCGGGGAGACTACCTGTAATGAGCTTTTTGTTTCAAGTTTCGGAATGCGGGAAGCGCTTGAGGCGGTCCGCGATTCGGCGGCCTGGAAGAAGAAGCGTTCATTGAGTGGAAAAACGCGCGGCCAGGGCAGGGGAATCGGTGCTGCCTGCGGTTTCTTTGTCTCGGGGGCAGGCTATCCGATTTACCGGTCCCGAACCTATCACTGCACAGTGGTGACAAAGGTCGACGATGTCGGCGGTGGTGTGACAGTATCATCAGGTGCCGCAGACATCGGCCAGGGTTCAGATACGGTGCTTGCCATGATTACCGCCGAGGAATTAGGCCTGCCGCTTGATGATGTCAAGGTGATATCAGGTGATTCCAATCTCAGCGTGGATTTGGGCGCCTATTCCAGCCGCACCACTCTTATGACAGGCGCCGCCTGCCGCGATGCCGCCAGGGATGTAAAGCGTCAAATCCTCGAGGCCATAGCCGGAGTTCTCTGTGTGCCTCCTGAAACGCTTGACCTGAAAGACGGCAAAGTCGAAAGCCTAAGTGGCGAATTGGATTTTTCAAAAATTCGCGAAGAATACCTTCGGGAACATAAGGGTTTTATAGACCTTCCTAATGAGTTATGTCTGACCTTTCGGGAAGCAAGCCGAATTGCCTTCCTCGAACGAGGCAGCATCGTGGGAGTGGGCATGTATCGTCCTCCTCCATTGGGTGGCTCATTCAAGGGGGCAACAGTTGGCACTTCACCTGCTTTTGGATGTTCAGCGCAGGTGGCCGAGGTTTCAGTTGACCTGGGGACCGGAGAAATTACGGTGGAAAATATCACCGGAGCGCACGATTGCGGTTTCGCCATAAATCGCACACAGGTCGAGGGGCAGATGCAAGGCTCGATGATGATGGGAATGGGCGAGGCCCTTATGGAACAGATAATATATGATAAGAAGGGTCGCATTGTAAACGCCAACCTCGCCGAATATAAAATCCCGACCGCAATGGATATGCCGCATCTTGAGGCGATCATTGTCGAATCCAATGAACCTCATGGACCTTATGGGGCGAAGGAAGTCGGCGAAGGGGCGATAATGCCAGTCATTCCTTCCATTCTCAACGCCGTTTACGATGCCACCGGCGTGCGCATCGAGGAGTTGCCTCTCACTCCAGAACGGTTGGTGGCAGCAATGGAAGAAGCAAAGAAAAAGCCATCCCTCCAAGAGAATCCTTAAAATTTTGCGTTGGAATCGACATCAAACATGGCCGAGCCGATATAAGGCTTCCTAATATTTGTGCTGACTTGTCCTAAATAATTCTCTGACGCAAATTAGCTTGACACCGCCGTTGCTAATAGTTTTATTTACTGTTAAGTGCTACAGGACTCCCTGAAGTCGGTAAAGCTCGCTTTCCGTAGGGTTTTTTCGAGGGGATAGGGATGAATACACCGTGATAATTTACACGGAGTGAAGTGCAGAATGAGAATCATTCGATTTCCATTTGTGGCAGGCCTTTCTTGTGGGCATAAATGCATCGCGCTATCTATTCTTGATGGCTGGGCGCATTTGTCGGGAATGCCGTCTTTTCATCCTAATTGACAACTATAAAAACCGATATGGGAAACGTCACTTACGCCCAGACGATGTCAAGTATCGAAAAGCTCTTCGACGACCTGACATTTGAATATGTCAGACAATGGAAAGCGAAGTTGCCATCGCGCCGCGTGATAGGATTTCTGCCAATATACATTCCCCGTGAAATTATTCATGCCTGCGGCATGCTGCCTGTGGGCATTTTTGGCGCCGGTGATCGCATTCCCGTTGTCCGCGGCGATGCCTATTTTCAGTCGTATATCTGTCATCTTCCCAGAACGGTCGTGGAATTGGCGTTATGTGGCAATTTCGGCGATTTTGATGGCTTCCTGTTTCCCTCGATCTGCGATGTTATTCGTAACTTATCCGGAATATTCAAGCTGCAGTTCGAAAATAAACTCGTTCGCTATCTCGATTTTCCGCAAAATTTCGATCCCGAAGTCGGAGGCGTCTTTTATCGCCGCATTTTGGACGATCTGATCAATGACCTATCCTCCCTCAATGGCCTTCGTCCAACTAATAACAACCTCAATGAATCGATCGCCGTTTACAACCGAAGCCGCCGGCTTTTGCTGGACCTGGTTCGGCTCCGCACCGAAAAACCTCACCTTTTAAGCGCTGTCGATTTCTACAAGCTGCGGCGGGCCGGAAACACTCTGTCGGTTGAGGATTTCAATGCCCTGCTTGAGAATCTGCTTCAATTCGTGGGGCAAATTGACGCGGAGCCCGAAGACAAAATCCGGGTAGTCGTAACGGGAGCCTTCTGCGAACAACCGCCTTTGGGGCTTATCAAGACCATCGAGAATGCCGGTTGTTACATTGTGGATGACGATTTTCAACTTGGGCTGACCTGGTTTTCCCAGGATATCCCCGATTATTCTGACGATCCGCTGGGCGCCCTTGTGGAAAGCCTCCTGGAACTTAAGACTTTCTCGTCGGCCGTGTTCGAGGATGATCGAATGCGGGGCGAGCTTTTGGCGGAACGAGTATTGGAGCGCAAGGCCGATGGAGTCATATTCTGCGCTCCCAGTTTCTGCGATCCCGCTCTCCTTGACAGGCCGATCCTGGAACGGGCCATGAACAAACATCATATCAAGCATACAAGTCTCCAATACCATGAAAATCTCGGCCAGTTCCATGTGATCAAAGAACAAGCCGGGGCATTTTCCGACATGATTAAGCTCTGGGAGTGAACGTGGAAGTGCAAAAAGAAAGCAGCATGATAAAACAAAAGCAGATGCTTGCCGAGCATTTCATGGAACTATCCCAGGTGCGCGAAACCGGGCGCAAAGTGGTCTATACCTTTGTTCCAGGCAATCTGGCCGAATTCGTTTCAACCTTCGACATGCTTCCAGTCTATCCTGAAATTAACGCCCTGCAATCGGGGATGCGAAAAAAATCGGAGGAATATATCCGTGAGGCCGAAGATATCGGCTATTCCGAAGATGTTTGCTCCTATGTCAAGTGCGATATCGGCATGATGCTCCAGGGCAACATCGGCCCTACCGGCCAGCGGCTTCCCGCGCCTGACATCCTGCTGTTGAGTTACACAGGCTGTTTTGTTTTCATGAAGTGGTTTGAGAACCTAAGGCATCTTTATCCCAACACCGAGATCGCCATGCTCCACGTCCCCTATCAGGAGGCCGGACGGATTGAACCAGCGGCGGTCAAATATGTCAAGGACCAGCTTATTAAAAGTGTCATACCGAAATTTGAGAAGGTCAGCGGTCAAAAGTTTGATATTGACAAGCTTGGCCGGAAATTGGAGCTGGCGGCCCAGGCCGAAAATCTTCTGGTAGATATTTTTGATTCCGCCAGGCATCGACCCTCGCCGATTGACGCCTATTTTGGCGGGGTCTACTACATCGGCCCGATTTTTACCGCCTTCCGCGGTAATGAAGATTGCATCGATTATTACCGGGAATTGAAAGCGGAAGTTGATTACCGCGTTGCCAAAAAACTTGGCCCCATCACGCCCGAAGGGCATTTGGAAAACGAGCGCTTCCGGCTGGTGGTCGAGGGGCCTCCCAATTGGACGCATTTCCGGGATTTTTGGAAAATGTTCTACGACAGAGGGGCAGTGTTTGTCGGCTCAAGTTACACGCGAGTGGGTGGCGTCTACGATGACGGTTTCAGGCATTCGTCAAAGGATCCCCTGGCAAGCCTGGCTGAGTATTGCATGGGCTGTTATACTAATCGCAGCCTGCCACAAAGGATCAGCCTCTTGGAGAGATTCATTAAAAACAATCACGCTGATGGGCTGTTAGTCAACTCGATTAAAAGCTGCAATTCTTTCTCGGCTGGCCAACTTGTAATGATGCGTGACCTTGAGGCAAGGCTCGGCATTCCGGTCGGATTCATCGAAACTGATCTTGTCGACCCCCGATATTATTCGTTTTCGAACATCAAAAATCGCCTCGATTCATTTTTCCAGATGCTCGAGCAGCGGCAATCGATATGGATTGGCGATGACTCATTATCGGATGATGTCCTGGCATGAGAGGTAAGCATATGATATCGGCGAAAATTAGATCGCAAGAGGGCCTGCGATGAAAGTATTCTTAGGCATTGACTTGGGCTCAACGACATCGAAAGCGGTGCTGGTGGATGCCACCGGAAAGATCATTGGCCGGGGCATCACCAATACCCGTTCCAACTATGCGGCGGCTGCCAAAATTGCACAGGTCGAGGCCGAATTCAATTCGCGTTTTACTCTTCTGGGTCGAAAGCTAAAAGAGAACGCCTCCAACGGCTTTCAATGGGATACCCTGATTTCCGTTCTTGAAAACAGATTCTACTACCTGCAATTTCTGGCACGCTACGACCAGCTCTTGGAAGCGATGACCCGCGAGGCCGAAAATATTTCGCGGCCGGATATTCGGGAGAAGATAATTGAGATTCTTCCTGCGGTGGCCGATCAGGTCCGCGAACGTGTGCGTGGTCTCTTTTTTGACGGCAGCGTATCTACCACCTCGCAGTTCTTCCGCGATCTGTTCAGCACTGCCTATGCGAGGGTTATCGAAAGCTTCGAGGCCGGTTTATTCGATCAACTTCTGGCCCTCTATGACCGCTGCATTACGCCTATTGAGAATCATCAGGCCGACTGCGAGTTTGGCACGCTCGTGGGGCAGGCATTAGATGAATTGCCCGAAGAATATAAGAATCAGCGAGAAAAAATCGGATCCTGCCTTGGCGAAATATCGCAAATCGATCTAAATCCGGCCGATCATGTGGGCACCGGCTACGGCCGCCAGCTTTTGCCTTTTGAAGAGAAGCATATCAAGTCGGAGATTCTCTGTCATGCCATGGGGGCCCACGATATTTTCCCCGGGACGCGCACGGTTTTGGATATTGGCGGCCAGGATACAAAGGCGATTCAAGTCGACCAATATGGCCTTGTGACCAGTTTCCAGATGAATGACCGCTGCGCGGCCGGCTGCGGCCGCTATCTCGGATATATAGCGGACGAGATGAGTCTAAGCGTCGGCGAGTTGGGAACGCTGGCGGCCCAAGCCAATCATGCGACTAACATTTGCAGCACCTGCACGGTGTTTGCGGGAGCGGAACTTCGCGAATACCTGAATCTGGGCGAACGCAAGGAAAACATATTGGCGGGGCTGCATCGGGCGATTGTTCAGAGGGCTTTCGCGCTTATCGCCCGTTCCGGAGGGGTTCGCAATGAGTTCACCTTCACTGGTGGAGTAGCGCGCAACCCGGCGATAGTAAAATATGTCGGCCGTATGGTAAAAGAAAATTACGGTGAAATAACTATCAACTGTCACCCTGATTCGATATTCATGGGCGCTTTAGGAGCCGCTCTGTTCGCAACCAGGAGAATATGAATTCGCCAAATCTGACACTTGGAATCGATGTGGGCAGCAGCGCCGTTAAGATGGCGCTCGTCGACTATGGAGCCTTGCCTGAAGTCATCGAAGTGATCAATGAAAGGATTCGCAAACGGAATCCCGCCCATGTCATCGCAACCGGGCTTCAGCGATTGCTGGAGTGTCATGGGCTTGTTTATGAGGATTTGCTTTATGTGGCATCAACGGGCGAAGGCGAGCTTGTCTCAAGAAAGCGCGGTCATTTCTACAGCATGACTACCCATGCCAAAGGAGCCTATCATTATCATCCCGAGGCGCGCACGGTGGTCGATATGGGAGCCTTATTTTGTCGCGTAATCTCTCTTAACGGCTCCGCTCAGGTGCACAGCTATGCCATGACCGGTCAATGCGCCTCAGGATCCGGTCAGTTCCTCGAAAATATCACTCGTTATTTGGGTGTTACAATCGATGAGGTCGGGCCGCTTTCGCTTCGCTCGATGAATCCGGCGCGGACCAGTGGCATCTGTGCAGTGTTGGCCGAAACAGATGTAATTAATATGGTCTCACAGGGTATTCCCACACCCGACATCATCAAAGGAATTCATCTTTCGATCTCGGGCAGGATAATTCAGCTCTTAAGCCGCTTCAAAGCCAAATCACCCGTAGTGCTTACAGGCGGCATGGCGCAGGATCCCGGACTCTTGGCCGCCTTGAAAGAACAGGCTCAGGACCGTAACTTGAAATTAGAAATATACCCCGCGAAAGATTGTGTGGCCGCCGGAGCTATCGGCGCCGCCCTCTGGGGTGGTTTCAGGCACTTCAAGCTTCTGCAGGCCAAATCATGAGCGGGCCCAGAATATGGCAGGCCGATAAGCCCTTGCCGGAATACCCGCAAAACCTGGCGTTGATGCTAAATCGGAACGTTGAGCGCCTTGGAGACAGGCCGCTCTATCAGGAGGCACTTAACGGCCCGTACACGACATTGAGTTGGCGGGATTTTCAGCGGGATATCGTTTCCATTCAGGATTCGCTGACCGAGCATGGCTTAAAGCCCGGTGACAGGGTGGCAATCCTTTCGCCTAATCGGAAGGAGATGCTGGAATTTGAACTTGCAGTGATGTCGATGGGAGCTGTAGCGGTCCCCATTTTTGCTGGATACCCGTCCCACCAAGCAGAGATGTTGATTGAATTCTGTGACCCGCTGATGATTGCGGTTGCCGACACCGAACAATACCGAAAGTTGGCATTTCCCCATAAATATCGACTTATTGTCCACTTCGATAAGCTTGAATGCCAATTGCACCACAATACAATTTTGCTCTCGAAGCTTATATCGAGCGCCTCTTCCGGAAAAATTCTGGGGGAGGAAGTGGCCAGGGACACAACCTGTCTCATGATGTATACCTCCGGAACAATGGGGAAACCCAAATGCGTACAATTGACTCATGATAATATCATTTCTCAGCAAGCAGCAATGCAGATGCTGTGGCAAATTGATAACAATGACCGGCTGCTTTCCTATTTACCATGGCATCACAGTTTCGGAGGCATCTTTGAAAAATATGCGGCCTTGTACAACGGCGCCCTCCTATCGCTTGAGCATGGCTATGGCAAAAATATCGAGGTGCTTCTTGAAAACTGGATCCGGGTCAAGCCAACCACATTTTTCAGTGTCCCCAGAGTTTACCAGCAGCTTACTACCCAGGTTCTCCGGAATCCATCCCTGGAGCGGGAGATATTTCACGACCAATTGCGCTTCATTTTCACGGCGGCGGCGCCTCTTCCCAAGAGCATTTCAGATCACTTTCAAAATCGCGGCATTCCGGTTTATGAGGGCTGGGGTCTCACTGAAACATCGCCCTGCTGCACGATCTCAGATCCTTCTATTCCGCGCGAGCCGGGGGTAGTTGGAAAACCTATACCGGGCGTTATCCTGAAGCTGGCGGAGGATGGCGAGATTTTCGTAAAAGGGCCTAATGTCATGAGGGGGTATTTTCGAAATCCCGAGGCAACCGAAATCGCTATCACCAAGGATCACTGGTTTGCCACAGGCGATGTTGGCGATTTTGTCGATGCCGGACTGCGTTTGATATCCCGTAAGGACCGGATTTTCAAATTGAGCAACGCCGAGAAGGTGGTGCCGACCGAGATAGAAAACCTCATATTGGAAAACTGCTCTTTTCTGTCGCACGCTTATGTGACGGGAAGCGGCAGGGATTTTCCCGTTGCTCTCCTTTTTCCCAATAAGGCAATGCTTGCCGGAAAACCGGATGAATCTCGAATAAAATCAGGCTGCCACTGTCCGGAAAATATGCCCGATTTGGCGCATTGCCTGGAACACTGCCTGAAAAAGCTAAGTGAAAATATCGATGCCAGATATATGCGGCCTCTGGCGGCGATGTTGATCGACTATGAGCTTTCAATTGAAAAAGAGGAATTGACGCCGTCGATGAAACTGGCTCCAAATACCATCGCCAGTGTTTTTAAAGCCAAAATTGAATTGCTCTATAACGGAAACGGCCAAGTCAACGACTCTAAAGACGTCTATATCCTGATTTGGGAGTGATGATGAGCCGCCTACGTTCACAGGATAAACTTAAATCGATCCTTAAGGATTATTTTGTCTGCCTCTCATCTCCTTTGGCCTGGTGTACAAGTGTCGGTCCGGCGGAAATACTGCGGGCGCTTGGATTTAACGTGTATTTTCCGGAAAATCATGGGGCGCTTTTGGGAGCCTCGCGCACGGCAGGAAAGTATATACCCAGAGCGCATCAAGCGGGCTATGATGACGAAATCTGTTCGTATTTGACAGCTGACATCGGCGCCTACCTCATGGGTGAAACCCCGCTCTCCCAGGCCTACGGCTTGCCCTCGATACCCCGTCCCGATCTCATCGTTTTCAATACCAATCAATGCCGCGAGGTGGCGGAGTGGTTTGGATTTTTCGGACGGGAATTTGGCTGCCCGGTGGTCGGCATTATGCCTCCCAGACACATAACTGAAGTATCTCAAGCCGACATCGACAACGTTGTCGGGCAGTTTGAAAAGGCAATAAAGATCGGCGGCGAGATTATGGGTAGGCCCTTGGATTACGGCCGGCTAAAGGAAACTGTCGCCCTAAGCAAGCAGGGCGCGGTCCTCTGGAGGGAGGTCCTGGAAACGGCGCGAAAGGCGCCCTCTCCCCTAACTTTCTGGGATGGGACGATCCTCATGGCTCCCATCGTCATGCTACGCGGGACACAGGTTTGTGTTGATTTCTACCAGGAGATGCTTGATGAGCTGCGGCAGCTCATGAATGCCAAACAGGCCGCCGTACCCGATGAGCAGGTCCGGCTGTTTTGGGAAGGCATGCCCATCTGGGGACGTCTTCGCGCCCTATCTGATCTTTTTGCCGAAAACCATGCTGCTGTTGTGGCCTCAACCTACTGCAACAGTTGGGTCTTCGATTGCTTCAACCCGGAAGACCCTTTGAGATCGATGGCCGAGGCCTATACCAGGGTTTTCATCAATCGCAGCGAGGATGCCAAGCTCGGCATATTACGCGAATTACTTGATAACTATCATATCGATGGCATAGTTTTCCATGACTCAAAAACATGCTTTAATAACACCAATAGCCGATTTAACCTTCCGGGGAGATTGCAGAAAGCAACAGGTGTGCCGTCGCTGACGATCGATGGCGACTTGAATGATCTTCGCTTTTTCTCAGAAGGGCAGGTTCGGACAAAAATTGAGACGTTCGTTGAATTACTGAAAACGCTAAAGCAGTAAGAAAATGCGAAGCGGGAGCAGAGTAAATGAACCAGAATAACAACAACGGTAATTTGCGGGTGGGGATTATCGGTACCGGCCCCGTGGGAACGATCCTTACCGCCCACCTCAAGGAAGCCGGTGCCCTGGTGGTGCCCTGTGATGTATTTGCCCATAAAATCAATGCCATCAAGAAGAAAGGCATTCGGCTCACTCACACAATCGAGAAGAAGGTGGCTATCCATGAAGCCTGTTATTCCGTTCAAGAGCTTGGTATGTATGATCTAGACCTGGTCATTATCGCGGTAAAGACCCCTGATCTCAAGAAGGTAATAGGCCAGATTAAGGATATTGATAATGGCAGGCTGTATGTGATGTGCGCCCAGAACGGGATCGATAATGAAATTGAAATCGGTCGCGAATTTGGGGATCATCGCAGCCTTCGCATGGTGATAAATTTCGCTGGCAATGCGGCTGACGATCATACCATTCATGTGAGCTTTTTCAACCCGCCAAATTATGTGGCGGCTCTCGCCGACGGCGGCAATGAAATGGCGCGGCGCTTTGCAGATATGCTCAATTCGGTGGGTCTTGAAACCGAGATTCCCCTCGATATCCAAGACCATGTCTGGGCCAAGGCGATCTTAAATGCCGCCTTGAGCGCCGTCTGCGCCATCACACGCCAGACGATGAAGGAGGTTATGGACTTCCCTGCCACCTTCGAACTGGTCGAGGGACTCATTGATGAATCTGTGCGCGTGGCCGAGAAAGAAAGGATTGACCTTGGCAGCAAGTTCACGCGATTCAGCATTCGTTATTTGAAGAATGCCGGCCACCACAGGCCGTCGATGCTTGTCGATCTGGAAAATGGGTATCCAACGGAGGTCGATCAGCTCAATGGCCGGATAGTGCAATACGGCAGGAAACATTGCCTTCCCACCCCCTTAAATCAATCGGTCACAGCCTTGGTTCATTTGCTCGAACATGCCGCCAAGAAAAATTGCGAGAGCGAAGCAAAATGAATGGGTCTTTCCTTGGCATAGATCTTGGCTCATCCTACACCAAATTCATCGTCATTGATGAAGGAGCAATAATTGTCGATGCCGAGGTTATCCCCACTCTGAGCAGGCGCCGCGAAGTTCTAGATAAAGCCATGTCCGGAATACTGAGTCGTTTTAACATCCAGTGCATCTGCGCTACGGGTTATGGCCGGCGAAATGTTCAGGCGGACCTGCATAAAACTGAATTGATATGCGCCGCGGCCGGAGTCTCTGTAACTCACAAGATGCACAAGAGTATTCTGGATATCGGGGGCGAGGACATCAAGATAATCGAAAGCGATGCCAACGGAAGCGTAGTTGATTTCTATATGAACAACAAATGCTCGGCGGGGACCGGCACTTTTATCACAGAAATTGCCGATCGGGCCGAACTGGATATTGCCGAGATGAGCACGCTGGCAAGTAAATCAAAATCGGATCGCACCATCAACAGCTTTTGCACGGTATTCGCCAAAAGCGAAATTTTAGGCTGGAAATTCGGCGGAGTCCCTATTGAGGACATCGCACGAGGAATTTATCTGGCGGTTGTTGATCGGGTGCACAAGTTGCCATTAAAAAAGGGAATGCCATTGTTTTTATGCGGCGGCGTAATTGCGCATCATCCTTTCCTGGCTGGGCTTTTGGCGGAAAGGCTCCAGGCGGATATCAGGGTGGTAGAGCAGCCGCAGTACGCCGTGGCTCTGGGGGCGGCCCGGTTGGCTCAAGAGGAAATGATGTCAGCAAAGCCGGTGCGCGAATCACCCTGGATAACACGAAAATTGTCAAAGACATGAATTCTAAGGCAAAAGGAATTGATATTGTGGGGAGGAACAAGCACATGATGAAAATTACGGGATATCAGATGACCGCCAAGGATGCGCCATTTGAAAAAGTGGAATTGCCGGTTTCCGAAATAAAGGAGGGGGAAGCCCTGGTCGAGGTAGCCGGATGTGGGGTATGCCATACCGATGTAAGTTTCTGGCATCATGGCGTGCCCACCCGCCACCAATTGCCGTTGATTTTGGGCCACGAGATTGCCGGCACCGTAATCGAAGGACCGGCGCCTTTGAAAGGGAAGCCTGCCATTGTGCCGGCGGTTCTGCCTTGTGGTGAATGCGGGCTCTGTAAAAGAGACCGCAGCAATATCTGCCAGAGCCAGAAGATGCCAGGTAACGATTTCCATGGCGGCTTCGCCAGCCATGTACTGGTTCCTTCGCGCTTCCTTGTGCCTGTCCCAGAATCTGCCCTGGCCGACCATTCGCTGGCTGAACTTGCGGTAATTGCCGATGCCATCTCGACGCCCTATCAGGTAATCGTCAAAAGCTCTCTGATGCCGGGTGATCTGGCAATCGTAATAGGTGTCGGCGGAATAGGCATTTACGCTGCACAACTGGCGAAAATAATGGGCGGCAAGCTTATCGCCATAGATATTGCCCAGGAAAAACTGGATCAACTTAAAGCATTCGGCGTTGAAACCACAATCAACGCCAAAGAACTTGACATCAAAGGCATCAAGAATCGTGTCAAGGAATACTGCAAGGAATTAGGGGCGCCATCGCATAGTTGGAAAATATACGAAACCTCCGGCACCAAGGCAGGCCAGGATTTGGCCTTTGCCCTGCTTGGCACAGCCGGGACATTATCTGTTGTCGGCTTCACGCTCGATAAACTGGAACTTCGCTTAAGCAACCTCATGGCATTCGATGCGACTCTCATCGGAACCTGGGGTTGTAAGCCGGAACTCTATTCATGCGTCATCGATCTGGTCTCCCAGAAAAAGCTGGCCATCAAGCCGTTTACTGAAACGCGGCGTCTGTCGCAAATAAATGAGGTGTTTCAGGAGACCATTGGCCATAAGCTCTTAAAAAGAACTGTCCTGGTTCCTGATTTTTTGGATCGGCGACCTTGATTGGAAAATCATGTGAAGATATTAGGCAATTCAATTGGGAAAAGAGGGATGAAATTATGAATCATGGGCTTTTTAGTCATAACATCGTCGAAACTCAGTTTAAAGAGATCCTCTACGAGCTTCGCCCCTGCCTTGATAAAAAAGGGAATCCAGCCCCAGGGCTATACAATGCCTGGATAAGTCTGAACAATCCGGCCCAGTACAATTCATACACTACGGCTGCAGTGAAGGAAATTATTCTGGCCATGCGCCAGGCCTCAAATGAGCGTTCTGTCGTGGCTATCATCTTTACTGGGGCAGGCGATAAGGCCTTCTGCACCGGGGGAAACACCAAAGAATATGCCGAATACTATGCCGGTCGGCCCCTTGAATATAAGCAATACATGCGGCTTTTCAATGACATGATAACATCGATTTTGATGAACGATAAGCCCGTGATTTGTCGGGTCAATGGCTTGCGAATAGCCGGAGGCCAGGAGTTAGGCATGGCCTGCGACCTGACAATCGCCAGCGACATGGCGGTCTTCGGCCAGGCGGGTCCCAAGCACGGCAGCGCCCCCGATGGCGGCAGCACAGACTTTTTGCATCTTTTCGTAGGCGTTGAGCGGGCTATGCAAAGCTGCACCTTATGCGAAATGTGGAGCGCCTATGAGGCCAGACAGCTTGGCCTGATCAGCGAAACTGTGCCCGTGCTTAATGTGAATGGAAAATTCGTCCGCAACCCTCTTGTTACCACCGATCGCTGGCTGGATGATGCGGGAGATATAATCTATGGACACCGGAAGACTGGTGAGGCTTTAAAGGCGGCCAAGGAGTTGATTTCCCAGGGATGTATCGACCTAAAACCCCTGGATGATGCCGTTAATTCATTGGCAACAAAATTATTATATACCATGCCCGATTGTATCAGCAAAACCTTAAATAGTCTCCGAAAGAAAAAACTTGAACATTGGGATCGCAATCAGCAAAGCAATCGCGACTGGCTGGCTTTAAACATGATGACCGAGGCCAAGGCCGGTTTTCGGGCATTCAACGAGGGTCCTAAAGACAACCGCGAGGTCGACTTTGTGAAGCTTCGTCAGATGCTCTCAGAGGGGCATCCCTGGGATGATGAGCTTGTCGAAGCGATCCTGCCGAGGAAAACTGATGGCTGACAAAATTCTCACAGAATATTTTTGCGATCGTCAGGTGGTGCGCATTACGCTTAATGCCCCCAAGGCGAATATTCTAGATGCCGCTATGATGAGCGAGATAGCGGCCGAACTGCGCGCTCTAAAGAGCGAACCTGCGGTCAAGCTTTTGGAATTTTGCGCGACGGGCGATCATTTCAGTTTTGGGGCCAGTGTCCAGGAGCACACCCGCGAACAGGCTCCGCGAATGCTTGATCAATTCCATGGCCTGTTTCATTCACTTATCGATCTGGCTATTCCCACAGCGGCCCTGGTTTCGGGGCAATGCCTCGGAGGGGCGCTGGAATTGGCCCTGATGTGCAATTTCCTCTTTGTCGATGAGACTGCCAAGCTTGGACAGCCCGAAATTAATCTGGCCGTTTTCGCGCCGCCCTCGTCTCTTATTCTCCCGCTTAAGATCGGGCAGGCAAGGGCCGATGCGCTTTTGCTTACGGGCGCCAGCATCAGTGCGGCGGAGGCCCTTGCGGCCGGCCTGGCATTCAGGGTATTTGCATCTCGGGAGGTCATGCAGCAAAAGGTAGACGAATGGGTTCAAAAGGAAATTCTCCCGAAAAGCGCTTCTTCGCTTCGCTTTGCGGTAAAAGCGGCACGACATTTATTCAACGATGCTCTCACGGAGCGCCTTAAAAAAGTCGAACGGATGTATTTGTCGGAACTAATGAATACGCATGACGCCAATGAGGGAATTGCGTCGTTTCTGGAGCGCCGTCCGCCGATCTGGGAAAACAGGTGAATCTAATATATGGAATTTGAGGGAAAATCAGTCATTGTCACAGGCGGTGCCCAGGGAATCGGGCAGGCAATCGCCTTGCGATTTGCATCCGCGGGAGCGCGAATTTCGATATTGGACGTCGACGTCAGCAATGCTTCATTTCCAGGGTTTGAGGATTCGATTTGCCTGTTCTCCGGAGATGTCGCCAATTCGCTCGACGTTGAAAGGTTTGTATCAGATGTGGCCAAGAGAACCGGCCGCATTGATATATTGGTAAATAACGCCGGTATCATTCGCGACAACGTTATCTGGCGGATGTCCGAAGATGAATTTGATTCGGTTTTGCGGGTAAATCTCAAAGGTCCGTGGCTCTTAAGCAAACAGGTGATTCCCATTATGAAAGGCCAGGATTACGGGCGAATCGTCAATATTGTCTCGCGCGCCTGGCTTGGAAATTTCGGCCAATCCAATTATTCCTCGTCAAAGGGGGGGCTGGTTAGTTTAACGCGGGTGTTGGCCCTGGAACTGGCCCGCTTCAATATCACTGTCAATGCTGTGGCTCCAGGATTGATTGATACGCCGATGACCCGAAGCCTTTCGCCAGAGACATTCGATAAACTTATAGCGGCCCAGCCCGGCAAACGTGCCGGCAAACCCGAGGATATCGCCCACGCGGTGGCCTTTTTTGCATCTCAGGAGGCAGGCTTTATCTCCGGCCAGGTGCTCCATGTCGATGGTGGCAAGAGCATTGGATCGACAGTTTTCTAAAATGGAGATGATAGGAGGCACGAAACTGTGAGAAATGTCTATCTGCTTGATGGCTGTCGGTCTCCGATTGGCCGGGGGCATCCCGAGAAGGGAATGTACCGTAATATCCGGGCCGATGACCTCCTGGCACAAATTCTAATAAGACTTCTCAATAGACTACAAGTTGATCCTGCCAAGATCGATGATTTCTATCTGGGATGCGTCGGTCAGCATCTGGAACAGGGGAAAAATCTGGCGCGATTAGTCATATTGCTTGCCGGTCTGCCGGAGACTATTCCCGGTGTCACCATAAATCGTCTGTGTGCCTCAAGCCTTACCGCCCTACAGATGGCTGGCGACAGCATTCATTCTGGAACCAACGAGCTTGTCATGGTGGCCGGCGTCGAACACATGGGGCATATCCCCATGGCCGCAGCACTCGATTATCATCCCCGGCTTTTTGCCGAAAGCGAATTTCAATGGACCAATATGGGTTTAACTGCGGAAAAGCTTGCCACCAGGTATTGTATCTCGCGGGATGAACAGGACGATTTCACATTGGAGAGCAATCGCCGCTATTTCAAATCCCGCGAAAATGGCCATTTCGATAACGAAGTTGTTCCCGTGGTATCGAAGGACGGCACCCTCATTTCTACCGACGAAGAACCACGCTTATCAACTTTGGAAACGCTTTCGATGCTGAAGACGGCATTCAAAGAGAATGGTACGGTAACTGCCGCAAATAGCTCTGGCATATCCGATGGAGCCTGCGCCGCGTTGGTTTGCGGCGAGGATTTTGCCGATGCCCTGTCAATCCAACCGCTTGCGAGAATAACGACCACGGCCAATATCGGCCTTGACCCCACGATGATGGGACTTGGCCCCGTGCCTGCCATCAGGAAACTCCTAAAGAATACCGGATTGTCGCTTGACGACATCGATTTGTTTGAAATAAACGAAGCTTTTGCAGTTCAAGTGCTGGCCTGCCAAAGGGAACTTGGTATTGACTCCAACCGCCTTAATATCAAGGGCGGAGCAGTGGCCCTGGGGCACCCACTCGGCATGTCGGGGCTGAGGATAGCTGTTTCATTGGCTCATACAATGAAAAGCAGCAATGTTAGCCGGGGCATTGCCGCCATGTGCGTCGGGCACGGCCAAGGCGTGGCAATGCTTTTGGAAAGAGGCCCAAGTATCAATTCCACCCTTCCGGGGGCCAACGAATGACTAAATCAATGAGGACGAACTCCCGAGGAGGATGGGAATGAAAGATATCCCCGTAGCTTATTCGCGGGCTCGCATACCTTATGGAACATGGGGCAGCAGCTATTTCCCGGCCTGGCAAACATCCCCCCTGGCTGAGGTCAATATCGGCCAGTTTGCAGGAGAGTCGATGAATCGAATCATGGGATTGAGAAAAGTCCCAATCGATGAAATGGATATTCTGATAATTGGCTCGACCATCCCCTGGCACTGGAAATTTTGGACAGCCCCCGTGGTGGCTAGTTGTATGGATCACCGAATTCCTGGTTATCATGTCGAACAAGCCTGCGCCACCGGGCTTCAGGCTGTAATGGTTGCCGCTGCCGAAGTTGAATCCGGCTCTCATGATGTTGTCGGCGTGCTGACATTCGATCGCACCTCCGATTCGCCGGTGGGGGTATTCCCAGAACGGCGTACATATCAACGTACATACGCGCTTTCCGATGTCTGGGACAATTTCGGTTTCGACCCCGCCACCGGCAAGGCCATGCTCACTTGTGCGGGCTTGGCAGCTCGAAAATACCGCCTCGATCGACGGGAAGTTGATGAGTCAGCGGCGTTCCGCTATGAGCAATATTTTAATGCCAAGGCCAAGGGATTCTTAAATAAGGTCCTTGTTCCCCTTGAGATATTGAATATTCAGGGCAAATCAATGGGCTGGATTGATGATGACCTTGGTGTCCGCCGGGTTACTGTAGCCGGCTTAACGTCTATGAGGGAGCTTGATACCTGCGTGACACCGGGAACACAAACTCACGCTTCCGATGGTATGGCAACGCTTCTTGTCACCGGCCCCGAAAAAGCCCGGCAGCTCAGCCTTAGGCCCGAGATCGATATTCAGTTTGTCGGCAAAACTGAAATCCGCGCCTATCCAAGCCTGATGCCTGAAGCCCCGGCTCTGGCAGTTCAAAAGCTGCTCCAGCGCACGGGCCTGACCATGTCCGATATAGTGGTTGCCAAAGATCATAATCCATTTGCCGTCAATGATATCATTTTCTCAAAGCTTCTTAATTATGATTGGAAGAATATGAACAACAACGGCTGCCCATTAGTCTGGGGTCATCCACAGGGTCCGACTCTGACCCGGGTTATCATTGAGGGCCTGGAAGAGGCCGTGGAATTAGGCGGCGGCTATGTCCTGATATTTGGTTGTGCTGCAGGCGATGTCGGCATAGCGGCAATCTTCAAAGTGAGCGATGGAGGCATGAGATAGTGAAAGCGATGAGACAATCGACCCTCGAAACGTTGGGATTGGGAACGGTTTTGGAGATATTCCGGCGAGGCTCATTGCCTGCTAATATCAATACATTGACTGACGAGATATTTGGCGATGCTAATTCGCGCGGCGCCTTAGTTATCTCAGGTGCTAATGGAATTGTCGGCGCTGGGAAAATGATGCAACTGGGCTCGCGTCTCATCCCCTCTGGCGTTACCATGGTAGGGCTTGATTTCGCCGGTGCGCCCGATGGCATCGGACAGCAGTATCAGTCGCTTATGGCGGCATTCGGGAAGCCAAAGGCCGACGCCATTATGTCGGATATCATAAGATTCAATTATGACGGCCGCTCGCTGCCGAGGAGGCTCCGCGAGCTTCGTCCGCGCTTCTTGCTCGAGGCCATACCAGAGATAATTGACGTCAAAAAATCCCACTATGCCATCTTCAGACAAACTTTTCCCGATATTGAGATCCGCTCGGTCACATCCGGATTTCCCAGCGCCGAGCTTGGTGTGGGTATAGCTCATCCGGCCTTCCCCCACGAAATCAATAAAATCTGGGAGACTGTCGAGGAAAAGCCCTCGGCCATCACCCACCTTTTCTGGGCAATGGGACTGGTGCCAATTCCTGTCAGCGACCACTGGTCTTTTGTGCTTGATGTTCTTTTCTGCGGCCTGACCCTTGCCGCTCTTCGCTACCATAAAGTATCAAATACGCCCTACTGGAAAATTGACAAATATGTCCGCCGCACCCTGGGCCCAAACCCCTTCAGGGCCCACGACGCCATTGGCGCCAGGGGAGCGAATTTCCTAACCTGGTCATGTCTCTATCACCTTTCCCAGGAATACGGCCCTCTCTTTGCTCCCAGCAAAGATTTGGAGTACCATAAGGATTCCGGCCAGGATTGGTACCCCCTCAATCATTTCCGGCCGTTAGTGAACTGGCAATTATCAAACGAGGCGAACGATGAATTTTCAGATTGGATTTTGGGGCCGATTATCCAGATGACCAGCCTTATGCTTTACGAGAAACGCTCCCACTTATCGCATATTAATGCCATAGGCGAATTGTGCGCCCAATTCCGCAAGGGCATCCTCGCAGTCATCCGAAATATGGGGGCGGATGCGGCCATTGAGAGAGTGCAGGCCTATCACCGGCTCTATCCTCAGGCAGCTACCGGATGCTGGTATCCCCAAACTCTGGCTTCGCTTGACGAGGCTTCATGGCAGCAGCTTTATGTCAACGCCGAACATGATGGCGAGGTTGGGGTAATAAGCATTAGCCGTGAAAGCTATAATTCCGATGTCGATGCCGAGCTTAACAGGGCAATCGATTGGCTTAAATCCGAAAAAATCGCTAATGTGATTATAACAAGCGATTTTCATCTTTCAACTCAAATGGTCGGCGCCGATACAGACGAGTTCTATCCGGCGCTAAGGGATGCCGCTCGTGGAATTGCCATCTCAAGTTCATGGTCGAAAACCGCCAGACGATTGTATGAGGATTTTAGTATTTCAGTGGGCGTTATCAATGGCAAGCGCTGCCTGGGCGGGATGCTGGAGCTTATGATGCATTGCCATTACCTGATAGCTGTCGAGGATGCCTCTTTGGGCATGCCGGAGGTGACTCTACCTGTCATTCCCGGCATGGAAGGGTGCCACTGGCCCCTGCGTAAGGCCTCAAGCAAAGATCGTCCGAAGATACTTCATATGCTCTTGACCGGGCAGAATGTGAAAGCCAAAGACGCAATGGAATGGCTTGTCGATTTTGCAGGCCCGATTGATGATTGCCTAAAAATGGCCTGGAAACTTGTCGTCACGAAAGATCAAAGATTGGTTTCAAGAAGCGTATACGAGGATACAATCGATATTGTTGTTGATATTAATCTGCCTGTAGCGCAAAATCCGGCGATAGAATCAGCACGCAAAGCCATAATCGACTGTATTCGCCAATCATGCAATGTGCCTTTAAAAGAAGCGTTGGCAATTCAGGCCAAGCATTCTGGCGTTTTCATGGCTGGCCCAATATGCAATAATGGGGTTATCGGCAACGATGCAGCCAAGGTTTTGGGAGCCTAGAAAGCGGTGGTCTGATATATATCTTTTGCAATAATGTGAATGAATCAAGCCTGCTGATTGGCATCTGAATTATCAATTTCAGTTTTTGCAATTCAAAAAGCACAAATTATACGCCAGTACCTATGATACTTCATACTGCCGATGACACCGTTTGTCCAGCCGTTAATTTGCCTTTGAGCACTTCATAAGAAGCTTTCCCGTTTGAGGATCAGAGTCGCGTAATTTAAGACCCTTAGCTTCCAGCGTATTTCCCAGTCAGTCTTCACCGTCATGCCTGCCACCAGTTAACCCTCCAAATCTTATCAATAGTGTCAATCGAAATCAGAAGTTTCGCAGTTGACGTGGCGGTATTATGGATAAATGTAACTTCTTGTAAGTCCTTGAAAGATAATAGCGGCGCAGGGATTCGAACCCCGGACACGAGGATTATGATTCCCAGCCGAAGAAATATAATAAATTACGGGTAATCATCGACTTGTATACGGCCAGAGAAAAATGAGGATTTTTGCTGATGGCATTAAGAGGACCATTCATGCTCGATGAAATGCAGAGCATGGCCAATTAAGTATTTTGAGCACCAGACAGCACCGGAAAGCAGCAGTCAATGGTATTGTAAAGCAAGCGGTTGAACTCTTTGTGAATTAGCCGTAACAAAGGGCGACCGGCATACTCTGATCCTCTGCCGACTGGTTTTTGCCCACTTGAACATTATGATTCTCATATTACTGACTTTCGGGTCCCAATCCCGAAATACTCTTTCCAGAGCTATATTCAATGTGCCACTGACAACTACTGTCAGTGGGCAAAATAAAAAACGGGCACCCGAAGAAATCCTGGTGCCCGCCCGAATGACTAAAAGAGGGGCCTTAAGCCTTGAGAACTTTCGCCTTGCGGCCATTGCGGCCCGGGTAGAACTTCTCGTAAGGGATATTCCCGAAGTTGACGGCCCCCAAATCCCGCACTAACCCTCGTTTAATCCGATCAAACTGCTTAAAGGCCGGGCATCTGCCCTTGCGGTGGCCGGACCGCTTGGCCTCAGGTATGGTGCAGTTGGCTGGCTCAAGGGGGCCGTCGATGGCCTCGATGACCTGCAGGAAAGTAATATCCTTCCGCGGCCGGGCCAGTTGGTAACCCCCCGCCACCCCCCTTACGCTCTTCAGGAATCCCTGCCGAACCAGCGCCTTGAGGACCTTGGCCAGGTATTCCCGGGGGATACCCTCGGCTCGGGCGATCTCGTTGATCGAGGCCAGCCCCCTGTCCTCCAGGGAGGCCACGAAGAATAGGGCGTGCAGGGCGTAGTCAGCTTTCTTGGTGATTCTCATCGCGATTCTCTCCCTATTTAGACAATTTCAAGGTTCTTCTCCCAAACGATTTATGGCGGTAACGGGCGGGCGATGTCAATGAAAATCAGCGGCCCGTTGCCACTAACACGGGTTTAGTGGCAATCAAGACGGGCCGCTCTTGCGAGCGGCCCAGCAACCCGGTATGGACAATTTTCAGTCAGAGGTTCCGGTCTTGCCTCTTGATTTTAATACCGGGCGCAGAATCGGAGCTATCGGCTTTTCCTCCTTGACGGGCTCCGAAATGACCTTTTCAGGCGTTTCTTTGCCTTTGAGTTCGCGTGAAATGACTGGCCCCCTGCCTGCTGGAGTGCAATCGTCGCAATAGAGCAGCGCAGGCTGGCCCCCCTTGAGGTATGACACATAGTATGTAATGTCTATCCCATTGGTGCTGCAGGTGCCGTTGACATCCATGGCGGCATAGAACGGGAATATTAGCGGCGGGCAGTCGCAGGAGTCTTTGGGAGCGCTGCCGCCTTTAAGATAGGTGACTCCGTATGTAACATCGATACCGTTCGGCGCGCCGCTGCCGTTGATATCACCGGGGAGATAGGGGCAGCCGCCACCGAGAAGATTGATTAAGATCGAAACATTGTTGGAGTTCTCATTTGCCACTGCCAAATCATTATCCCCATCGCCGTCAAGATCGGAGGCGAATACAGAGCGGGGATATTTATCCGCGCCATAATTGCCTCCCGGGTAGTATGTGCCAGAACCGCCATTTATTAAAACCGTGACGTTACCCGACCAATTGTTTGCGGTCGCCAGGTCATTATCGCCGTCACTATCAAAATCGGAGGCAATAATAGAATTGGCACCATCCGCAGCCAAATAGTTGACTGCCGCCTGATAGGTTCCATCGCCATTGTTTATCAGGACGGACACGTTGTCGGAAATCCAGTTTGCCACCGCCAGGTCGTTATCACCATCGCCATCAAGATCGGAGGCAAAAATGGATTGGGGATCATTCCCTACCCCGTAATTGACTGCCGCCTGAAATGTCCCGTTACCATAGTTCTTCAGAACCGAAATGTTGTCGGAATTTGAATTTGCTACCGCTAAATCTTTATACCCATCGCCGTCGAGGTCGGATGCGAAGATGGAATAAGGCCAGGATCCCGCACCATAATTGACCGCCGCCTGAAAAGTCCCATCACCATTGTTTCTCAAAATGGAGACATTACCGGAAGTTCTGTTTGCTGTCGACAGATCGTTATCGCCATCGCTATCCAGATCAGTGGCAAAGACGGAGGCGGTGCCGGGTCCGGCAGGATAATTGACGGCAGCCTGGTATGTCCCGTTGCCGTTGTTTATCAGGACTGATACATTATTGGAATTCAGATTTGCAACAGCCAGATCATTATCCCCATCACCGTCAAGATCGGAGGCGTACACCGAATAAGGATTGTCTCCGGTCCTATATTTGATAGCCGGCAGATATATCCCATCACCGTTGTTCATGAGGATCGAGACGCTGTCGTAAATTGCATTTGTCACGGCCAGGTCGTTATCTCCATCACCGTCAAGGTCGGATCCAAAAACGGACCGTGGGGCGTTTCCGGCGGCATAATTAACTGCCACGCGATATGTTCCATTTCCGTTGTTATTAAAGACCGAGACATTGCTGGAAGCGACATTTGCCGCCGCCAGGTCATTATCTCCATCGGCGTCAAAATCGGTAGCGACGATGAAACGGGTACCGGATCCCGCTCGGTAATTGACAGCTGTCTGATATGTCCCATCACCGTTGTTCTTCAAGACCGACATGTCGCTGTTATTCCAATTGGCTGTCGCCAGGTCATTATCCCCATCACCATCAAGGTCGGAGGCATATATGGAAAAGGGGGCGTCACCCGTCTCGTAATTAACGGCTGTTTGAAATGTACCGTTTCCATTGTTCTTCAATATCGAGGCGGAGCCCATTGCTATAAAATTTGCCACAGCCAGGTCGTTATCGCCGTCACCATCGAGGTCGGAGGCAAAGACTGCGGCGGAACCGTCACCCGCATCATAATGTACCGCCGGTATATACGTGCCATTGCCGCTGTTTATCAAAATGGCGACGTTGTCAGAATCACCATTTACAGATGCCAGGTCTTTGTCGCCATCGCCGTCAAGATCAGAAGCAAAGACGGAAACAGCGCTGCCTCCAGTCATGTAATTTATGGCCGCCTGGTACGTGCCATTGCCGTTGTTCTTCAGCACCGAGATGTTGTTAGAAATGCTGTTTGCCACGGCAAGGTCGTTATCCAAATCGCCATCAAGATCGGAGACATAAATGGAAGCGGGGTAGTCTCCCGCCCCATAATTGACAGCCGACAGATATGTGCCATTACCGAAATTCAACAGGATAGAGATACTATCGGAAGATGAATTTGCCACCGCCAGATCATTATCACCATCGCCGTCAAGATCAGAGGCAAAGACGGACAAAGGACCATCTCCCGCAGCGTAATTGACAGATTGCAGAAAAGTGCCATCACCGATGTTCATCAGGACCGAGACGTCGTCGGTATAACCATTTGCCGTGACCAAATCTTTGTCTCCGTCGCTGTCAAGATCGGAGGCAAAGACGGAATAAGGAGAGGTTCCCGTCCCATAGTCTATCCGTGCGCTGAAGATAGGCTCGAAGCCAAGAGAACTGGCAACAATGGCAAGCATTGCGATAAGCAAATTAATCACAAGGCGTTTCATAACGACCTCCGGGATGAGGAAAATTTATGGCCTAAAGTTATTTCTTTCCTTTAAGTATTAATAAGGTACTGCCACGCCCAAAGATGTAAGATCAAGGATGTAATATTAATATAATATCGTTTCAAAAATTAACAAGAGGATTTAACGGATAGCGTTACCTCCAAGGTATCATTTCGGTGCCTTCGGGTCACCCTACCCGGTTTTTCTATGGCGCCGGAGGGCAATCCTGGCAATAAAGCAGGGCCGCCTGCTGGCCTTTTAGGTATGTTACGAAATAGACGATATCTATACCATTGAAGGCACAGTTGCCGTTTACGTCTCCAGCAGCATAGAAGGGGAACGCCATCGGCGGGCAATCGCAGGAGTCTCTGGGAGCGTTGCCGCCTTTCAGATAGGTGACTCCGTATGTAACATCGATACCGTTCGGCGCGCCGCTGCCGTTGATATCACCGGGAATGTAGAGACATCCAAATGATTCCCGAACGACCAGGGAAACCGGCATCGGGGCTGAAGGCGTTCCCGGGTCGTTCGAATTTATCTGGATATGACCGTTATAGATGCTGTCGGGAACGGACGTAGCATCAAGCGTGATCTGACCGACCAAACTATCGCCCGGGGCGATCGTGTCGGCGGACGGGGAAACGAATAGCCAGGTGTTGAGGGCCGGCGATGACTCGATGGCAGATAAGGATACAAAAAGCGGGGCCTGGCCCGAATTTTTGACAACAAAATCGTGCGACTCAATTTCACCCTGCAAAAGTGTATCGATTATCGAAGCGGGGTAAAATGACATGTGGGGTGCCATACTCAACTCAATCGAAACATCATCGATATATATGCCATCCTCTTGGCTTGATCCGTCGGAATCGAGGCGAAAACGTAGACGAGCATCGGATTGCCCAACCAGGGCCGCCAGATCGAAACTGCGCTCCACAAATGCCGGCATGGAACCGGTAATCGGCGGGCCGAGTCGAATCCAGTTTATGCTATCCGGAGAACCCTCGACATGGAGCGAATCCCCTCCGGCCGGTAGCGTACCCCTGACCTGAAATCTCAAATTGGCGGCTGCTGCATGGCTCAGGTCGAGATCAAAAAGCGATTCCAGGAAGCTGTCCGTATTGTCCCGGTATTGCGTGTTCGGGGAATCAGCAACGGAGAGGTTTCCTGTAGATGAGTAAAGAGCGGTCAGGCCCCAGAAAGCAAATGTCCCTCCGGTTTTCCAATAACCCAGGCCGTCTTCAAATGAATCGGCAAACGAAGACGCCCCTGGCGAGACAGTGTATGGGTGCATCTGGCCCCCGAGCGGCCAGAAGGCGTGGGTTTCCCCGTTCCGGACGGCCTTGATAAAATAGTAAATGGTGCCGCCGAGTTCGCCCGGTATCTGGGACGTGAAATTAAAGCTATCGACAGATATCATCGCAAGCCGGACAAAATCCCCGACTTCCCCCGCCCGGTAATAGAGGAAAACGCTGTCGAGTTCCCCTGTAACGGCGGTATTGATAATCAGCGGGTCATTGGGGGTGGCGAATATTATGGGACGGTGATCGATGATAATATCGCCGGCGGGATGGGAATAAATGGCCCGGCCGACATCGAGGATCCCGGAACCATAGGCGTTATCGGGGGCATCGAACCTGTCCGCAGTTGCCATCAGAGCCTCGCGGACCATCATAGGAGTCCAATTGGGGTGCGCAGAAAATAGCACGCCGCATGCGCCTCCGACAAGGGGCGTTGAGAGCGATGTGCCGGAGGCGGTGTAGTAGCCATGAATATCGTAAGGACTTACACAAGTTGTGCCGACTCCCCGGGCGCAAACCTCGGGCTTGATACGCCCATCATATGTAGGGCCCCATGATGAGAAGCCGGCAAGTATGCCTTGCGAGTCGACAGCTCCACAGGCAATGACAGAATCGCCATCAGCGGGGGCGACGATGGAGCCGCTTATATTACCCTCGTTGCCCATGGCAGTGGCCACGGCAATTCCATTGTAGGCGGCCAGGTCGGCGGCGATTGTCACGATAGTGGAATTGCCATCGATCTGGCTGTAATCGTAATCGCCTTGCCCGGAGTCGAACCAGCGATATCCCAGAGAAGCAGAGATAACGGAAGCGCCGATGGAGTCGGCCCACTGCGCCCCGGCGGCCCAGTTGTCCTCCTCGATATGCCGCTCGCTGGAAATATCCTCCGTCTTGGCCAGGACGAAATGGGCCAAGTACGAGGGCCCATATAAAAATCCGCTGGCCTCACCACCGAGCGTGGACCAGGTCATGGTGCCGTGATCAGGTTGCCCGCCAAGATCCTGGCTGGGATCGTAGTCAGTGTTATTGTCATGGTTAATGAAATCGTATTGGGCAATCAGCCGTCCGCCGGAGATGATCGCCTGGAAAGCATCATGCCCTTGCCTGTAGCCGGTGTCCATCATACAGACGATCACGCCCTGGCCTTTGAATCCCAGCTCGTGCGCCGAGATGACATTAATCTGTTCAAGCTGGGCTTGCGACTGCCCGTAGTTGAGCGATATAAGGTTAGCATCAGGAATGATCGGCTCGGTGGGCAGCTCGGCGCCCATGCGCGCATATGAAACCGGTTTTATATAGCGCACGAATGGGAAAGCCGCTATGGCTGCAAGCTGCCCGCCGGTAGCGTAAACCGAGATGGCATTGAACCATTTAAGCTCATGCCGCAATTCGGCGCCGGTGGAAAGCACGGCATCGATATGCGACCGGCTGAGAGGCAAGTCACGGAAATCGAGGATATTTTCCTTTCCGCGGGATTTGAGCCGGCGATCCAACGTTGAAGGGGAAAGGGTTGACTGCGCCAAATTGAGGGCATTTATGTATTGAACCTGACCTGAAATTCCCTTATCAGTGAAAAAGACGATGACAGGAATTGTGGACTCAATCGGAATTTGACTAAGGCTCAGAGCCAATCCTGGTGAGATTGTCGGAATCTCCTTTTCCATGAAAAGCGTAGTGGCATCATTCCATGAAAGGGGAACATCGCTTCCCACAACCGATAATGGACAGAGCAACGTCAAAAATATAAGAGCATGTCGAATCATCGCGGCTCCCTTAAAGTGAGTGAAGTCAAAAAAGCAAAGCTACTCCAAAGATAATACCGTTTGATGGTTTGTCAAGCCAACCTCAACAGGTATTGGATGACTGGGCAATGGCATTAATGGGCCCTTTATTAATTTAAATTATATTTAATTGACGCAAATTCAACTATTGGCTGGGGACAGTTATTTGAAGCCTGTTTCCTATATTGTCTGGCAACAAGTTACGGGCGGTGTCCCAAATTCGTGCTATAAAATTAGGCGCAAAATACTGAGCTACCCAAATCTTTCTCTTAATTCAAACCCTCTATCTGTCCAGATTCATCTGAACCGAAATACCTCTTAAATATTCGCCCGGCCTAATTGATATATTGAGTAACTTGAATAGACGGAAGGACGGCAAAGTCTTCGCCCCCTTTACCAAACGAGGGAAAGAGCTTCCCCAGTGGTCCGAATGGTGGGTTGGCCGATACATCTCAAATACGTTAACATCTATCGGACTACCATGGGCCACTTGTCACACATTCAGGCACACGTTCGCCAGCCATTTGGTGATGGCCGGGGTGTCGCTATTTACAGTCCAGAGATTATTGGGCCATGCCCAAATAGACACCACGATGATCTACGCCCATCTTGCCGAGGATCACAGTGCAGAAATGATGGCTAAATTGCCGTATTGAAGGGGGCAAAAAGAGGGGCAAACCGCTGTCGAAAGATGGCGGTTTTTTGTTCTCAAAGTGTTCCCATAATGTTCCCACGGAGGATTTTGCCGATATGGAAAGGCTTGTAAGTCCTTGCAAGATAATAGCGGCGCAGGGATTCGAACCCCGGACACGAGGATTATGATTCCTCTGCTCTGACCAACTGAGCTACGCCGCCAAATAATCGTATATGCCATTTAACTCGGCTCAATTTATCAACTTCGACCCCCAAGTCAAGCCATTTTCCATTATTCCCGGATACTTGAAATTGACAATGCCATAAGCGGATTTAAATTGTCCGCTCAGTAGAGTATTGAACAACGCCCCGAAATTCTCATAAAATGACCCCCCATCGGATTTTGACAATTTATTATTACCTAAAATGAAAATTTGAAATATCTCGATTCGAGGCTTGACGATAATATCACGGTTAGTATCTCGGGCCGCGGCTTGTCCGAAGGCTGTTAAAAAATAATCTTGCAAAAGCCCCGGCGGCATATTAACGTTATGCAAAGCGATTAAATTATCACGCTCGATACCGATTCTTTGACAATTGCCATGATTGATCACCGCGCTGTTATGGCGCGAGAATGGATGGTTCAAGTGAAGGGGTCGATAGGTTGTACAGGCTGGGCGGCGCTTCTTATCATTGCGATCATCTCGCCAGCGGCCGCATCCGATTTTGTAATTGATGTCCTCCCCAACGGCGCCAGATACTATTCCAGCAAGATCATTGTCATGAATGAAAATGATTCCCCGCCGTACCAAACCGGCGTTTCATCGGCGGGCATAGCCTATGCCGGCGTGCCATCGGTCGACGGGCTCTGCCGCCAATGCGGCGTGGTCCGGATCGAGCCTTTTTATCCGGGGAATTTACGCAATTCCAAGCTGGCGCGCCTGGCCGAAAGTCTCTACATATTCACCCTGGCGGATGATTTAGATGCGAGCGACCTGCTCGAAAAATTCACCGCCGATCCTAATATAAAGTTGGCCGATCTTTACTCGGCGCCGGAGCTTTGTTACATTCCAAACGACCCGGATATTATCGACCAGTGGCATTTGAACCAGGTCTTCGCTTATCAGGCCTGGGATATTGTCAGAGGCGACACCACCAGGCATTCGGTGATCGGTATAATCGATACCGGCGTGCACTGGGACCACCCCGATCTGACGGCCAATATCTGGATTAACGATGCCGAGGATGTCAATGACAACGGCCTGTTCGACCCGGCCGATAACGACGGCATCGATGCCGACAGCAACGGATTTGTTGATGACGTGGTTGGCTGGGATTTCGGGGCCAATGACAACGATCCTGTCGACGATGCCTTGCCGCATGGAACTGCCGTGGCCGGGTGCGCCTCCGAGGTCACCGATAACGGGCTTCGAGGCGCCGCAATCGGCTTTTCAGCACGGGTAATGTGCGTAAATGCATTTCAGGGCGGAATGCCCACCGCCGCTTATCAGGGCATGCTCTATGCCGCCGATAATGGCGCCAATATCGTAAATTGTTCCTGGGCCGTGCGCGGACAATACAGCCAGGCTGAACAGGATATTATTAACGCGCTCTATGATGCGGACGTGATGATAATCGCCTCCGCCGGGGCATACAGCGATACCGTCAGAGCCTTCCCGGCGGCATATGATCACGTCATGGCGGTGGCCTCGACCGACCGCGATGACCATAGAGCCACATTTTCAAGCTACGGTTCCTGGGTCGATATTTGCGCTCCGGGAGTAGATATTCTGACCACTTACGGGCAAAATCAGATGTTTGTATATTCGGGAACATCGTTCTCCAATGCCCAGGTTAGCGGGCTGGTCGCTATAATCCGCGCCTGGTATCCGCAAATGCCCGGTGATTTCGTGGAAACCCTGATCGAGATAACCGCCGATACCATTCCCAACAATAACGGTTTGCTCGGCGGCGGCCGCATTAATTGTTACAACGCTCTGTCACTTATTTCCGCTTCCGATCCGACTAAACCCGAGGCTCTTTCCCTGGCCCAAAATTACCCCAATCCGTTTAACGCCTCGACAATAATTCGCTATGTTCTGCCCGCCGCCGCCGATGTCGTAATTGAAATATATGATATAATGGGGCGGAGAGTGGAAACGCTGGTCGATGCCATACAGGAGGCAGGAGCCCACTCGGTCGTTTGGTCGCCTGGAAATTCCTCATCCGGAGTATACTTCTATCGCCTTATCTACGACGGCGAATCCCGGTCGATGCCGATGATCTATGCCAGATAAAAGTGATTATCGGATAGCAGGGGTTGTGCAAGAACGCAAGAAGCAATAGGAAGGTGGCGCCTATGGTTAAGGCAAATTTGAGAATCCTGGGGCTCTGCGGGGCCATATTGTTGTCGATTGGAACCGCCTTTTCAAGCGCCTTTGTGGTCCGAGATCTGCCCGCCGGCGGGATTTACTTTTCCGACAAGATTGTAATCGTCAATAAGTACGATACCCCGCCATATCAGACGGGCCGGGTCTCGGCTGGTATTGCGGTTTCGGGCGTATCCTCCGTTGATGAGCTCTGCCGGCAATATGGCGTGATTCGCATCGAGCCGTTCTATTCCGGCAAGCTCAGAAAGCCGACGCTGGAGCGCGAAATTTCCCGTATCTACATCTTTACCCTCCCCGAGGGGCAAGATGCGCGCGACTTGCTCGATTACTTCACTGCCGATTCGCACATAGAATTGGCCGAGCTCTATGCCGTTCCTGAACCGTGCTATATCCCCAACGACCCCGATATCGACATGCAATGGTATCTCGATAAGGTCGACGCCTATGAGGCCTGGGATGTGGTCAGGGGCGATACAACCCGACATTCGGTGATCGGCATCGTTGATACCGGTGTCTACTGGATGCATCCCGATTTGGCCGCCAATATCTGGATCAACGTACCCGAGGACCTCAACGGCAACGGCCACATGGACGCCGGCGATATCAATGTCATTGATGATGATGGCAACGGGTATGTCGACGACGTCATCGGTTGGGACATGGGTCAGAACGACAATAACCCGGCCGAGAATACCCCTTATCATGGCACACCCGTGGCGGGCTCTGCCTCGGAGGTGACCGACAACAACCTGGGCGGCGCCGGGATCGGCTTTTCCGCCCGAATTATGCCCGTCAAGGGTAGCAATGCCCAAAACCAGTTGACGGCTGTCTATGAGGGAATGATCTACGCCGCGGATAACGGGGCGGACATCGTCAACTGCTCCTGGGGGTCCCCAGTTTACAGCCAGACCAGTCAGAACATCATAAACAGCCTGGTTGGTCTCAACGTGTTAGTGGTGGCCGCAGCCGGCAGCGGCGGAACCACGCCGTATTATCCCGCCGCCTATGAAGGTGTTATTGCCGTGGGTTCCACAGATCAAGATGATCATATTACTCCTTTCTCCGGATATGGGACTTGGGTTGATGTCTGCGCACCCGGCGTTTCAATACGATCCACGTGGGGCCAGTCCAGCTACACCTATTTAGACGGCACCTCGTTCTCAGCCCCCATGGTCTGCGGCCTGGCCGCTCTCATCCGCGCCTGGTTGCCCGGCCTTACCGTCGGTCAGATTGAAACGCTCATAATTTCCTCAGCCGATAACATCGACAGCCTCAATCCGGGATATCCCGATTCGCTGGTACCGCCGCGTATCAACTGCTACAACTGGATACCCGTGACATCAGCCGAGGATCAGGAGTTGCCCAATGAATTCCTTTTGGCCCAAAACTACCCCAATCCCTTTAATGCCGCGACAGTAATCCGATTTATCCTTCCGACAGCCTCCGAGGTCCGCCTCGAAATTTACGATATCATGGGGAGAAAGATAGAGACACTTGTCGATTCCCCCCAAAATGCCGGGCCTCGTGCCGTTTCGTGGTCACCGGGCGGTGTCCCCTCCGGCATATACTTTTATAGGATATCAGCTGACGGACGATCATTCTCGCGTCCCATGGTGCATCTGAAATAATAGCAAGGCCGACATCCATTATTGCGGAGGAATCCCGCCGGAACAATTTTCCTCGGCGACATGTCTTATATCTCAGAACGAAGGCAGCGGCCTGTGTCAAGGCCGTAATTAAAGGAGCCTCCCCATGAGATATGGAAAAAATTTCATCAGCAAGCTGCTTTTGACCGCGGCTATAATAATGGCGGGCATTGTTACCCTGCGCGTTACGTCGATATCCCAGGAGAAGGAGAATATGAAGTTCAATAAACTCACCCCAGAGGAAGAACGGGTTATAATCCACAAGGGCACGGAGATGCCGTTCACCGGCGCGTTTCTCATTAATAGGCAGAAAGGCACCTACACCTGCAGGCGTTGCGACGCGCCCCTGTATCGGTCAGAGGACAAATTCGATTCCGAATGCGGCTGGCCCAGTTTCGATGATGAGATTCCCGGCGCGGTCAAGAGAACGCTTGACGCCGACGGCTATCGCACCGAAATTACCTGCGCCCGGTGCGGCGCCCACCTCGGCCACGTATTCGAGGGTGAGCACCTGACCGACAAAAACGTGCGGCACTGCGTCAATTCGATATCGATGAATTTCATTCCGGATTCCAGCGAGGCTGCGGCCGGTATATTACGTGAGGTGAATGTGGTAACAAGCTCCGATGTCAAAACCGAGAAGGCCTATTTTGCCGGCGGATGTTTCTGGGGTGTGGAGCACTACCTGCGCGAACTCCCCGGCGTCATCTCGACTACGGTCGGTTATATGGGCGGCACCAAGCAGAAACCGACCTACAAAGAGGTTTGCGAGGGCAAGACCGGCCATGCTGAGACTGTCGAGGTTGTCTTCGACCCTACCAAGACTGATTATGAGACGGTCGCCAAATACTTTTTCGAGATCCACGACCCCACGCAGATCGAGCGCCAGGGACCGGATATCGGAGAGCAGTACCGCTCGGTCATCTTCTACACCGATGATAACCAGAAGAAGGTTAACGAAAAGCTGATCGAAATCCTAAGGGGCAAAGGCCTCAAGGTGGCCACGAAAGTAATCCCCGCCGCCACCTTCTGGGAGGCCGAGAAATATCATCAGGACTACTACGAGGTCACCGGCAAACAGCCCTACTGCCACATATATACGAAGAGATTCTAGTTACACCTATGAAACTGGGTGGCATGCTCTCGGCCCATCAGGGCCGTGAGCATGTTTGTTTTGTAATTGCAACCCTTTTAATTTCTAACAACATGCTTA
>MEWP01000070.1 GCA_001775395.1 candidate division Zixibacteria bacterium RBG_16_53_22
CACGGCGGCCATGGTTCTAATTATATGACCCTGACTGGAGACGACGGCACTTTCCAAATTATGGATGTCGGCCCCGGCGATTATGTCGCCCTGGCGGCCAAAATGGGGGTTGGCCATGATGCCGAGGAGATCCTGGTTGTGGCGGGGCAGAACACGGTCGTCAATTTCGTTCTCACAGTGGGCGGGCACGATGGCGGCGGTTGTCCGGGTGACAGTCTCGAAATCGTTCAGCTTTCGGGTTGGGCCATGGTAGTTGTCGATTCACTACGGACGCACTATTTCCTCGACACCAACGGTGACGATACATCCGACTATAGACTTTCATTCGGGCCGCCCTGGTATGACCCCAATTCCGGCGCCCAGCGTCCAAACGACGGCGATTCCATCTGGATCACCGGTGGTCTGATGGGCTACAGCGAACCGCAGACAGTCGTAGTTTATGAGATTAATGGTCTTTTCTGGCGCACTCCTGGTGATGGTCACGGGGGACATGGCGGACATGGCGGCGGTGGCGAATATCCGTATCCCGATTCACTGGAGCTCATCGAGACCTCGGGTCTGGCCATTGTTATCGACAACGATTGGATGACCAGGTATTTCCTCGATTCCAATTACGATGACACGGCCGAATATCACCTCAATTTCGGCGCTCCCTGGTATGACCCGGGCAATGGCGCCACCCGTCCCGACGACGGCGACTCTCTCGAAATCGTGGGTGGTCTTATGGACGGTTACAATGGCCATCTTGACATGATCATTGTCTATGAAATCAATGGCCTGTTTTGGCGCGAGCCCGGCGATACCATCGCCCTCTGGGTCGACCCGCTGTCGGTATTCGAGCCACAGGAAAAACTACCGTCATCTTATCTGATGGCCTCCAGCTTCCCCAATCCGTTTAATCCGACTGCGATGATATCTTTCGATCTGGCCCAGCCCCGGCATGTAAAGATCACGGTCTACGACCTGTTGGGCAGAGAGATAGCGATCCTGGCCGACGGGGCTTTCCCGGCCGGTTCTAATCAAGTAGAATTTAACGCCGGCGAGGGAGCTAACGGCTCGGCCGTTTACTTCTACCGCGTCGCGGCAGGCTCCGAGGTCGCGACCGGCAAGATGGTCCTCCTGAAGTAACGTATTCCTTCGAGGGATTAGGGGTAGGGGCGTCCACCGTTGGGCGCCCTTTTTATTGGCGAAGTCAGGGCGCTGTGGCCGACACCCGGTATCGCAGCAACTGGCGCAGGCAGATTGACAACAGATAGATGTAACTGCCAATAATGGGAAGATCAAGAGAGGCGGCCAAGATAATATCGAAGCGCGTGACGGCCGTGCCATCGCGAATGATCATGGGCATCAAGACCGGTTCGATTATCGTCACAGTTCCGATATAGGCAAGCACAAAGAGCCTGCCGATTGGAAATTTACCATCGGTCACCAGGGTGTGCATGACAAAAATAAGCGCCATCGGTAGATACATGGTAAAGGACTTGCGGCTGCAGATGAGGAACAGAACGAATGTCGCTGCGGCGAACGCCATCCCCGAATCGAAGTTACCCAAATGCTCCGACTGTGTCCGTCGTGCCCTCAGGACGAAAAGAATCGCAAAGCCGAGGGCGAAAAGTAAAAGGGGCATGAGTTTCCAAATTGCGATACTTTTTAAACCGGGGGCGACGACCGACAGCAGGAACCAGATGTTTCCGCTTGAAGCTTTTTCAAATTCATTTTTGATGGGGGCGAGCACATCGAGGCCGATTATCAAGAGTCCGGCGTGGATAGCAATCAACAGAATTAAGGGCGTAAGCCGCCTGATGGAATTCTTGCGATCGAAAAAGACAATGGCCGGCCAGGCCAGGGCCGCCAGGAGCTTGGAAAACGCCAGGCCCATAGCCGCCAAAACCCCGGACAAAAAGTGTCTTCCCTTTTCCGCGGCCAAGAGAGCGGCAACGGTGAAAAATGAAATGATCGATCCATTGTAACCCGCCACCGAGATCCAGTAAAAAGATATGGGCGAAAACAGATACAGGAAGGCCGCCTGCCACCCGGGCCGATAACCGACCCTATGACATCGCCGCAGATATAGCGTTATCATTCCGGTTTCGAAAAGAAGCATCAGGAGCGCGATAGACCCCAGGGAATTCCAGGCGCTGACAGCGACGGAGAGGAGCGGCAGGAAAAGGATAGAGTAGCTGGAGGGGAAATCTCTATAGGGTAGGTGACCTTCAATGAATTGGACTGTTTGAGGATAATAATAAAGGGCAGCATCCGACGTTCTATTCAATTGGGGAAAATAAGCATAAATGGCGATGCAGAATACGAATTTGAAAGCAATGAAAGCGATGACTGCGCTCTTATAGAATTTATATTCCCAGGATTTATTTATGGCAATCCGGAAGATTGCCAAAGAGCTGATTGCCAGGGCGCCGCAGACAACCAATTTGGCAATTATCATTCGTGCTCCCTTTATTTTAGAAGCTATATCCCGGGTAATATATATACCAAGATGGCTCCTGATTACAATGCCAATTTCCCCGCACTTGGGGTTATAGCCACTAATTCTCCGACGTCATGACAGCGGCGAAAAAACGAAAGGGCCACCGGGGAAAACCGGCGGCCCCATTACGGGAGAATCACGTTCGGTCACTATTTCAAAAACGTCTTAGTCGACTCCGACCGCCTTGGAGATTTTCACTATTCTTGATACCGGCATCGCGCTCGGCCCGCTAATTCGCGCTTGCGGCCGGCAGTCTTCACGGAAGCGAAGCTCTGGTAGTATGCTTTTCAGGTAAGCGACATAAATAGGTGATATCGATGCCGCTGAAAGAGTAACTGGCGTTGACATCCCCGGAACCAAAGAGGCTCTCGCCAGATCCTCTTAAGCGTTTATTGTATAAGAGCTTGCAGCCTCATTGGGGATTATTATGGTTGGCTGGCCGGAGGTAAGCGTAATATCAGAAGAATCGGGATAACTCCCGGCAACTCGACCTTACCAGAGCCTGTTCGACAAAATTGTCGCTTCCATTCCCCCCCGTATCCTTTCCTCGCCTTGTCTTAATGGCAACACCCTCAATTACAACAGGTTACAACATACAGATTGTGCCCCTGTCGGCATCGCTTTTGCTTGACTTATCAATTGGGCATTCCTATGATAAGCAAGTTGAAAAATATGGCAATAACCAGATTTCCCAATTTCATTATATTGGCGTTGTCCCTGTTCCTGATCGGCGCCTCCACTGCACTGCTTGCCGAGACCGCATTGGCTCAGGGCGGCGAACCCCAGGTTGGGGTACGAGGCTTCTTGGATGAGGATGGAGATGGATTCAATGACCTCATCCCGGATTTCGATGGTGATGGCGTTCCCAATCCGATCGATCCTGATTGGCGAGGGCACGCGGCCGATAGCGCCCTTATGCATAGGGGCATGCATGGCCGCGATGATTCGACTGCGACCGGGCACGGCAATATGATGGGACCGGGATTCATGTTCCCGGATCATCACGGCGAGCCCGGTATGTATGGTCCTGGCGACAGCACCATGCACGGCGGAATGATGGGAGACTCAAGCGGCCATCACCATGGCGGCTGGCCTCCTCCCGATTCCGGCGGCGGCGGTCATATGGGTGGCGATGGCGGCATGGGGCCTGGTCCCGAAAAGTCTATTGGCCCGTCCGATAGGAAAAATGAAGATAGAGACATACCTGAAAATAGCGGAGAGGCAAACAGGTCAGCGATTCCGCTGAGGGATATTTCCAAGGATAAGGTCGAGAAGAAGTAACACTTGATAGATAGGCCGGATTCACCACAGTATATTATCCCGATGAGATCGCTCAAGTTATCTTTCTGCCTGCGCCTAACTCTTCTTTTTTCCCTGATCGGATTGGCATCAGGGCATGCATATCAGAATTTATCAGTCAATATCGGCGGCGGGTATGCCGCGAACCTCTATGCCGACAGTTTCGGTGTCGGCAACAGCTACCTGGTAAACAACTTCGCCCTTTCATCGACTAATTTCGAGCCGACGCGCCTCAAGCTCTACTATAGCGTTTCCTACATGGAACATAATACCAACAACATCATCAACAATTTCTTCCAGGTGCTGGGCGCCAATCTATACAGGAGAGACAGGGCCCAACGTTTTAAGTGGGGAATAGACATTTTCGGCGCGGTCAAGAACTACTCTGACGGCAATTCCGATTTTAATAATTACCGCCTCTTTCTGGTGGCCGATGCCGCTTATTATGTCGGTCCGGCGATTCAGGTCAAAGGCATTTATCGAGACACTCGTTCGCAATTCCTTCATTTCGAAAGCCTCGATTACCTCGAGCATCGCCTGGAATCGGAGGTTTCGTTCACATTGCCGTCAAGGACAACAATTCGTGGGTCGGGCGGCTACACCACCAGGATGTTCGACGAGGATAGCCAAAGATTCGATTGGGTTGAGATCGAATTGGGGGCATCGCAATCGATCGACATCAGAACCGGAGTGAGCCTCTCTGTTCAGAGGCGTTTCTCCGGCGGCGGCGCCAGGCCAATTTCCACTTATTTCATCTTAAGTGGAATAACTCCCTACTGGGACCCTTGGGATGGCTACCAAGCGGAGCTTGCGATCAAGAGAATTCTTCCATTCGCGATCGTTTCGAAGACGGGATTTGGTTATTGGATTCGAGAATTCAGCTACGACCAGCTCCTTCGCGAACGTCTGCGCTGGCTTTTCAATAGAGTCGGGCGAACCGATAAAGGACTGGCTGTCAAATTGGGGTTGAGCAGGCAATTCAATCTGGCCTGGGGTGTCGGACGGGCGGTTGCGATCTCCCTGAATGGAGGATTTCTCTCGAATAAGTCCGATGACCCCTTCTATGAGTATGATAATTATTTCATCGACTCCAATCTTGAATTCAAGCTCTTTTGAGACTCGGCGTCCCTTGATATCCGGTCGCGTCCGACCACACTAATGATCTGGAATGGAATGGTATGGTTATATTTAATCCCCGATAGAAACAGTCGCGCCTCATTGCGGGTTTATAGACAGGCCGGCCCAGGTCTGCCGGCAAGTCTAAATTCTTGAGCTAAAGTTATTTTTTTCGAAGGAGGCTTATTTTGTCAGCGAAGATATTTGGGGCGATATCGCTATCGGCGGGGGTGCTGATGGCTTTCACCGTAGCATCGGGCCAACATGAGGGCCACATGCAGATGGCTAAGTCAGATTCCGGCATCAGCCGGGCCGTGGCAGTGCTTAGCCCTACCGATGGTAACAATGTCAGCGGAATTGTGACATTCAACAAGGTCGATGGTGGTGTAAAGGTCGTGGCCCATATCGAGGGCCTGACGCCGGGCAAGCATGGTTTTCATATCCACGAATATGGTGATTGCGGCTCACCTGACGCCACTTCAGCCGGAGGGCATTTCAACCCCGGCGGCAACCGTCACGGGGCGCCGGAGGACAATAACCGTCATGCCGGCGACATCGGCAATATCACGGCTGACTCCAGTGGCGCGGCCCATCTGGAATGGATCGACCCCGACATGACGATGGACGGCCCCAATTCGATAATCGGGCGCGGAGTAATAGTCCATGTCAACGAGGATGACCTGAAGACTCAGCCCACCGGCAACGCCGGCGCCAGGGTGGCCTGCGGCGTGATCGGTGTCGCGAAATAATCTGGCGCCACAAGCGGCCGGGAACTCAACGCAATAAGATTATTTCGATGGGGCGATCGCGGGTCCGTCTCTATTTTTATGCTCGACAGCGAACTCCATCTTGCGCGGCTGTCTTGAAAAAGGCGGAATATCGAGCATAAATCGAGAAGAGTTATCTTAATCTGGCGAAGAAGTGCTGCCACCATGGCGGATGCCGGGCGGCTCGGCGGTCCAAAAAACTTCATTCGAAAATCTCATATCCTCAAGGCAAAATAAAGCGCACAAGCTATTGGGGCGTGTCTTAAAGGAAAATTCCTTAATTGCAATCTAATTCAAATGATATGAATTGAGATTACATAATCTTGAAACATTTGCATTTTGCAAACGATTGCTAACAGGGGCCGCCGGGATTTCGGGTCGGCAAGTAAGTGGTGAATTCATATGGCCTTTGGCGAATGCCATGCAACGGTGTCGACTCATCCATTTTAGGTTTGGGCCAGGCGGCACGGCATTTGATTTATATATATCTCGAATAAGCATGTGCGATGTTTTCAAAACAAATCAACTGTCTAAAGCGAATTGAATTTCGGGGGGTTTTACAATGTCTGCGAGTCTTATCACTGAATATACTTTTCCCACATATGGTGAGCTGATGTTCGGCGCCGCCTGTGGGGTTGCCGCGGGGCTCGTTGTCGGCCTGTGGTTAAGAAACTACATCGAGCGATATTCCTGGGAGAGAGGATACGGACGAATCCTGAGGCATTACTTCAAGAACATCTACGCTTACCGGCCGCGCGCCTGAAGCGAAAGCGACTCAAGACCAGAAAGCCCGAAGCCATCACGCTTCGGGCTTTTTTGTTACAACATGTCGCTGCGCACATGATGGCGGCGGGCGCCACCCCATTGGAATCAAGGTATCGCTGGAGCAGGAAGCTCCCGGTGAGATCAATCAGAAGCAGGTGTAGATCGATCCGCGGACCTGTTTTGCGTCTGGTTTCTGAACATTCTCGGTATTATCGGTGCAAAGCCTCGAATTCCATGCGCATCAAGCTGGTCCGACGACACGCGCCGATATTATATGCCCATTGTTCCATTTTTGAACAAAAACCCATTTGGTAATTGACGCCCCCGCAATTCAAGACATTGCATCTCAATAAGTTACAAATCGAGTCGGGACGCTTTTCGGGGCACGGATTTTGAATTCTTTCTGATGCGGCCAGGCCCGTATCGCTCGCGAAAATACGGACGGCCGGACGAAAAACTTAAAGGAGTCCAATCATGCCCAACTCAAGGTGTCTTGTCAGCATCACGATGCTTCTTTTTTCGCTTGTTGCTAATTCTGTCCCGGAGCCCGGATACTGCGATAGTGTCCTCGACCTCAATTACGCGCCGGCCCTAAGAGTCGACAATATCATTTTCTCCAATCAGGGAACGACGCAGACAAAATATTTTCATGGGTGGCCGAGCCTGGCAGCAGTCGAGAGCACGGGTGTAATCAGCATGACATGGACCAGCCCCGGTGACGATGCCGATTCCGGCTGCGCCAACCACTATGTTATTAGATTCTCGAATAATCCGATATCCGATGCCAACTGGGATCAGGCGTTTGAGGCGCTCAATCCTCCGGCGCCGCTGGATGCCGGTTCTCCTCAGGAGTATACGCTGAATGGCCTGGAGTGCGGCAGAAGGTACTATTTCGCGATCAAAACCGTCGACGAATCCGGGAATACCTCTCCAATATCGAATATTGCCGATGCGTTCGCCTCGGGCATAATGGCCCCGACCCTGGTGGGCGCCGAAGTCGATAGTGCCAACAACTTGGCAAATCTATACGCTAATCCGGTCGAGGCCGCCATGCCTATCTTCTATGAATTCGCCCTCGATTCCATGCCGACTTTCCCCAATCCCCTCATCGATGTCGATCTTCTGGTCGACTCGCTGGTATCGGTGACATTCACCGATCTTGGCGACAATGTCATTTATTTCTGGCGATGCCGCGCCGTTGCTGTGGGACGTTCCGATTCCAGCTCCTGGTCGGTTATCGATTCCTTTCATATGGACATGTCCGACTTTATCGCTCCTGCCGTGGATGTGTCGTCGCCCAATGGCGGGGAAATGCTCGAGGTTGGCTCGACATATATGATCCGTTGGGATTGCAGCGATAACGTGGGTGTCAATTCGCGCCGCGTGGAATATACATATGACAACGGTTCCTATTGGGAGCTGCTGCAAGATTGGGTATCATTGCCCGATTCATTCTCGTGGACTGTTCCGTCACAACTCTCGACACAGTGCCTGATTCGCATCTCGGCCCGCGACGAGGCCGGCAATATCGGCAGCGATATATCCGATGGTTTCTTTACGGTCGCCGACAATATCCCCCCGACAGTTTTCATTAACGATCCGGTTGTTGATGACTCGATCACCATGGGTTGGACGGCTTTCGATAACGGTATTATCATGCATTACCTTATCGATTACACGACCGACAGCGGACAGAATTGGGTCGAGGTAGCCTCCGGCCCCGGCGGTGACAGCGGCTCGGTCACGTTGCCGATGCCCGATCAGATTCCGGCCCTCGGAATCCGGGTCACCTGTTTCGACATGGCCGAGAACTCCGGCGCCGACACGCTATACGTAACGCCGACAGAAGTCAACGATGGCAACGGCCCCATCCCCGCCGGATATTATCTGGGGCAATCGTACCCAAACCCGTTCAATCCATTGGCGACGATTGAATATGGCCTGCCGGTTTCATCGCCTGTCACAATTGAGATCTTCGATATCACCGGGGCGCGTGTGGCCTCACTCAAAGATGAATATGAGGCGGCGGGGAAGCACAGCGTTACGTGGAACGCCGATAATGTGACATCTGGAACATATTTTTATCGAATTGTGGCCGGTGAATTCAGCGAGGTTGGGAAAGCAACGCTGGTGAAATGATATCGAACTTTAT
>MEWP01000071.1 GCA_001775395.1 candidate division Zixibacteria bacterium RBG_16_53_22
GTTATAAGGTAAACCGGATTTACTGGTGCTGTGCTTGAGCCGGAATCAGCGCCAGTGTATCTGGTTATCAACTGCGACCATGTAGTGCCGCCGTCAGTTGAGCCGTATACAAAAGCGGTGTCGAAAGCGCCGGTACCATCGTCATAGAACATCTTGTAAGCGACCTCGATGGTATCGAAACCGGCCGAGAAATCGAACGCCGGGGTAATGGCCCACTCGTCCTGATTTTCGCGCGGGTTGTAATAAACATCGAGGACCGTATCCGCGAAACCGCTCGCGCTGTAATAGAACTTCGACCAGTCGTTCGAATCCCAGGTCTTAAACTGGTTATCGACAATGGTCGTCCCACATGGCCCGAGCGGCCGTGCGGCGTTATCCCAGGTGTTCATGTCGCATGAGAATAGGTTGGTCGCGTCGGCCCAGAGGTTTACCTTATCCAGGTAGGCGTTGGTCGTATTTGGGCCTCTGAAAATGAAGGCGACCTGATATGCGGCATCGCCTGCGGCGTAAGCGGAAATATCGAATACCTGTCCCGAGGTCGCCTCGGTGGAACTGCCGAAATCGACTGCGTAAAATGTGATGATATCGGTATAGTTTACGCCGTCGCTTGATCCTTTGACCCAGAATGTGTCGGTGGTGCTGAAATCGTCGTAGAAGAGGTTATAGGTCAGGGAACAGACTACTGCTGTCGAGAAATTGACGGCCGGAGTGATTAACCAATCGTCGTTGTTCTCGTTCGGGAAGTAGTTGGCGCGGGCAACCGTATCCAACCAACTGGAATAATAAAATTTATACCAGTCGTTGTTGTTCCAGACATAGGCAAGCGTGCTATTATCATTGATGGTCCAGCCCGCCGGCGGATTATCGCCCTGGGGTCCCCACCCGTTGAAATTGATGGGGCCATAGAAGTTGGCACGGGTGATTTCAGGGGTGTCGTTGTCGCCGCCGGGCAGATTCATGAGAATGGGCGAATTATCGGCAGCAGCGTCCTTCTCTTCCTGTGTTGGCTCGGGCGTTTCCACGGGCTTTTCCACAGGCTGGGCCTGGAACTGCTCGAAAATAGGCGAGTTGGCGGCGTCGGCATCCTTCTCGGCCTGGGTCGGCTCAGCCATACGTTCGGCCGCCAGTTTCTCGGCGGAGTAGACGTTAGGCTGTTCCACGGTCGGAGCGGCCTGCGAGGGTGTTCCCTTCGAGGTCGTGCCGTCCGTGCCAATCCTGTTGATCGGAGCATTAGGCGCCGGGATAGTGGTGGGCCGATCGGCGTTGTCCTTGTCGGACTTCTGCTCGACCTGCGCCTGGCCGACATCCCGGCCTTTCACCGTTGGGGCATTGGTGTCTGATGCCTTTACTTTGCCCACGACGGGTGCTTTGGTGTCTTTGACAGTATCCGCCGCCCAAACAGCCAATGAGAGGCACAGCGCAACAACCATCGCCAACACTATTAGTTTCTTCATAATTTTAAGCCTCCAAAACTCAATCCCGATATCGGGTCGGGGTACGTTTGAAAACTAACTGCTAATTACCTGATTAATCCTGATTTCCAATTGGTTAAATTGTTTTGAAGGAACTGCTATTACAAAAAGCGATTTTTAATCCTATCACCTCCTCGATCCATGCGACAAAGGCCGCGTCAAAAGTGTCTGGTTTCCTAAATAGATATATGGATGATGTCGATTTCCCGTGAGAAATAAGCCGGAATAAATGCGCGCTTAACCAACCCATATTAATATGCCCGCCACCCTTTGACCGCACCACAACACCCGCCGGCCGCATCAGTCGACGCTTCCCGAGTTACAAGTTATGTATCAAGAAAAAAACAACTCATTAGTTTCCCGCAAACCCGAAGTACCGCGAAGATCTGTTCTGTTTGAATCCGGGCGCCTCAACTTCACCCGCGCCTGCGCAACATCGAAGATTAAAACAATTGCCTTGGTGAAGACAACTCAACCAGTCTAATTATATGATTGCGCCTGCTTTTGTCAAGGATAAAATGCGATTCCGGTCCTATTACCAAGATTCTGGCAGGCAATGTTTTGCCCCCTTCCAGGCCACGATTCCGGTGACGCCGCGAGGCCGAGCCCGGGTCCTATCAGGCCGGGCGCCGGACCCTCCCCTTTTGAGGCCATTTCGGGGGTCGCAGTTCCCGAAACACCAATTCAAGGCAATGTGACGGGAACGGAGACCTGACACGACCGGAATGGCGCCTCACGGCGCTGAATGGCATTCGCCGGTGTGGCTGGGGATGTCCGATAGGGAGCACAGCATGGCGGTTTTTCGGGATTCGATGCTCCCGAAACACCCTGATTCCACGGTGGCCAGCCGAGCATTCCCTTCCACCACTCAAAAACCAGGGCTTTCCCCGAAATTTCTCGGCGATTTCATAGAACTTCGATTTTGATATAGGTTTAGCTCTTATGACAAGTGGAAACGGTCTTTTTCCAAGAAATGGGGAAACTCACCATCAAATACCATTTGACACCACGCCGTGTCCGATTATCTTTTCCGGGGGGCACAGGGAGGGAGCAATCGACACACCCAGGCCAAAGCTCAAGCAGGACCTTATAATATCCCGTCAGGAAGAGGAAGGGATCGAGTACTATGTAATCAAGGACCCTGCCTCGGGCCGCTTCTTCCGATTGAAGGAAAAAGAGCATTTTGTCGCCGCCCTGTTTGACTCTACGCGCACCCTCGAACAGATCGCCGAGGCTTTCGCCGATAAATATGGCGTCAGAGTCGCCCCCGAATCGATCCGGGCGTTCTATGACAAGCTCGATTCAATGGGCCTGATTGAAAAGGACGGCCAACCCCAAAAGCCGGTTGAGCCGACCCTATATCAACGTCGTGCGCTCCTGCAAAAGATTCTATTTCTCAAAATCAGGGCATTCGACCCCGACCGTTTCCTGGATCGGACCCTTCCCTACCTGCGCTGGCTCTATTCCCGATACATGATGCCGATCTATATCGGCCTGGTATTTCTGGCATTCCCGATATTCCTGGCCAACCGCGGTGATCTCAACCGTCAAATATTGGATATCCATGCCGGTTCGATCCCGCTGATTTACGTTATCATCATAGCGGTCACTATCTTACACGAATTATCGCACGCCTATGCCTGCAAGCTGTACGGCGGCAAGGTCAACGAGATGGGAATACTCTTGCAATATTTCTTTATCTTGTTCTACACCAATATTTCGGATGCTTACCTGTTCCCCGACAAGAGGAAGCGGATAGCGGTAACGACGGTCGGCCTCACGAGCCAGGTAATCGTATGGGCGATTGCGGTTCTGGTCTGGCGGGTGATGGCCCCCGAGACGATATTCAGCCGGATATCGTTGATTATCGTGACTCTGTCGACTATCGGCATTTTTTTCAACTGCAACCCCCTGCTCAAGCTCGATGCCTATTATTATCTCGTCGACCGCTGGGGTATCCCCAACCTTCGCGCCCGGGCATTCGGATTCTGGAAACAGCGTATTTTCCGGCTGATCTCGAAAAGCCAAATATCGCCGCAATACCCCGAGCGCGAAATCAGGATTTATGTCTGGTACGGGCTGGCATCGATAATCTATTCGGCCGGCCTGTTCGGCTACCTGATATATAAGCTGACCGGGTTTTTATTCGACAAGGTCGGCGTGATCGGTGTGGCATTATTATACATTGTTATGGTATATATGGTATTCGAGGCGGCCAAGAAGGCCGGATTCTGGAAGGTTATCATGAGCCAACGCGGAAGCATTATGAAGCCCAGAAACTGGTTGATCGTGTTGGTGACGGCGGCAGGGCTCTTCCTGCTTTCGGCCATCATCAAGATCGACCTGAAGATTTCTCAGGATTGCCTGATATACCCTATCGAGCAGTTGACTATCAGGTCCGGTGAGTCAGGCGTGGTGGAACTGATGCTGGATCGCGGCTCGGGTGAAAAAAGTGTCCAGCGGATAAACCTGACCAGCGATATGAACGTCTTCTCGATCGATCCGGTGGTCGATGAGGGAGCGATAATCAAGCAAGGCGACCTGGTGGCCAGGATAACATCGTCCGAATCGGAATCGCAGTTGGCGGAATCGCGAGCTAATCTCGACCGGGCCAAATACCAACTCGAGTTGCTTCGGAAAGGGCCCCGCCCGGAAGAGATCGACCAAACCGAGGACCTTATCCAGCAAGTCACCATGAAACTGGATAAGTCCAACGCCGACCTGGCGCGCTCGATTGAGCTGGCGGCCAAAGGGATGATACCCAAGGAAAAGCTCGAGGAGGACAGGACCACAAACGAGGTGCTCAAGTCGGAGTTGAGCTTCTACCAGCGTCAGAAGCGTCTTCTCAAACAAGGCGCCCGTCCCGAGGAGATCTCCATCGCCGAGGCCGATATTCGAGCGATCGAGGCAATCATCACGCGGCTCGAGAATCAATTAGAGGCCAACAACATTCGTTCGCCTATAGACGGGATTATCACCGCGGTCAAGACCGGCTCGGATATCATCACAGTCTCGCGCACCGACACGATGCGGGTGCGTATCCCTGTGCCGGAAAAGGAAATCGGGCCGGTGGTTTCGGGGCAGGTGGTGAAATTGAAAGTTCGCGGTTATCCCGGCGAGACATTCGACGGGCGTGTGACGCGGATATCGGGGCAGACGGAGGCCGGCGCCGCTCTAAACGCGGGGGCAAGCCAGATTCAGCCGGTGTTTGTAATCACCGCCGAGGCCGCCAATATCGAGGGACTGATGAAGCCGGGCATGACCGGCCGAGCCAAAATCTATTGCGGCAAGCAGCCGATATACAAAGTCCTTCTCTGGCGCGTGGTGCGCTGGTTCAGAGTCGAGTTTTGGAGCTGGTTTTGAGAGTTGCGAGTTACGCGTTGCGGGTAGTCAGGTAGGCGGCCAGCTTGTCTGGCCGCGGAGAAGGCGACGGTGAGCCGCAGGAATATGTAGGGTGCTCCGCGCGCACCGGGCTGGCCATGATGTATCAGGCCAAGGGGCAGACCGGGAGGTCTGCGGCCCAATGAGAGCCTCTTAATCTTCGAATAAGATATCCGTGATCACAAGGTACTGCCCAGCCCACCTGGCCATGTTTTAGGATTTGTCAAATCCGCATAGCCGCCCGCGCGGCCGACGGGGCGGGTCGATCCCGGCCCGATGGCCGGACGCACCGGCGCGGGATAAAACATCAGCGCGGAAACGCCGCCGCCGCCAGATAAGCCCTCGGCCACGGCCGCGACGCGGGCGAGCCCCTGCCGAGGCCATTTGGCCGAGGGCGGGGCTACGACTGAAAATGCCGCTTTGCCAATAGCTGTTAATTTGCTATAATCCCCCACGTTGATGGAAAAGCTCGGAATATTATACGACCCCGCATTTCTTCGGCATGAAACCGGCCCCGTTCATCCGGAGTCACCGATGCGGCTGCGGGCGGTCAAGCGCGCCTTGGATGAAATAGACTGGCCAACCGATGCGATAACGGCGCGTCCGGCCACACGGGAGGAGCTTCAACTAATCCATACGCCTGAGCATATCGATTCCATCCTCGGTCTCAATATTACGGGCATAGTCCAGCTGGATATGGACACCTCGGTTTCGGAACACTCCAAGGAGGCCGCGCTGAAAGCTGCCGGCGGCACGATAGAAGCTGTCAAGCTGGTCATAGAGGGAAGGACAAAAAGAGCGTTTTGCGCGGTCAGGCCGCCCGGCCACCATGCTGAGGCCGATCGCACAATGGGCTTTTGCATTTTCAATAACGTCGCGATCGGAGCGGCTTGGGCTCTCGGGACGGGGCTTCAACGCGTGGCCATTGTCGACTGGGACCTTCACCACGGCAACGGCACGCAAAATTCGTTTTATGACACCGACCGCGTTCTTTATATATCTCTTCATCAGTCGCCTTTTTTTCCCGGCTCCGGCGCCGCGCAGGAAAAGGGAACCGGAAAGGGGTTGGAATATACGGTCAATATCCCCATGGCGGCCGGCTCATCGGATGGCGACTTCCGAGCGGCGTTCGATGAAATCGTCATCCCCGCACTCGCAAATTACAGCCCGGAGCTTATTCTAATCTCGGCCGGCTTCGATGCGCATCGGGATGACCCGCTGGGGAGCCTGTATCTGACAACCGAGTATTTCGGCGAAATGACCCGGGCAATCAGAAATATCGCGAATGAATATTCGAAAGGTCGTATCGTATCGGTTCTCGAAGGCGGATACAATTTCGCCACATTAAAGGAATGTGTAACCGTGCATTTGAAGGAGCTTTGCGAGCGATGAAATATGTCAGAGTGATATATAAGGGCGCCCCTACTTGGGGACGGGTCAAGGATGATACGATCGTGTTCTTGCGGCGGGCCCCGTGGATCGACATGTCGGAATTTGGGCAAAGCATGAAATTTGACAACAGGGATTTATTGGCTCCGGCCGAACCAAGCAAGGTAGTCCTGGTGGGCTTAAACTATCATGAGCATATAAAGGAATCGCAGTCGGCAACCAAAGCCCCCGACGAGCCGGTTATCTTTATCAAACCCAATACGGCTGTTATCGGGCCAAATGACGAAATCCCCCGATATAATTTCCTGGACCGCCAGGACTACGAGGGCGAGTTGGCAGCGGTCATAGGAAAACCGATCTTCCGTGCCAGCGAATGGGAAGTCAGACAGGCGATTTTCGGATATACGTGCCTCAATGATGTCACCGCGCGGATGCTTCAGAAAAAGGACGTGCAATGGACGCGGGCCAAGGGGTTTGACGGATTCTGCCCGGTTGGCCCATGGATCGTAACCGATATCGACCCCTCCAATCTGAAAATCGAAACACGGCTCAACGGCGAAATCAGGCAATCCGCGAATACCGCCGACCAGATATGGAATATTTACGCTTTAACCAAGTTCATCTCTGATGTCATGACATTGCTGCCGGGCGACATAATCTCGACCGGAACCCCCCAGGGCGTGGGTAATATGGCGCCCGGCGATATCATCTCAATAACAATTGAGCATATCGGAACTCTGGAAAACAGGGTGAAATCGGCATGATGCTTGGCCCGATCATGACCCTGGTTGTCGTTTCCACGACACTTTCTCCTACGTTGCCGGCCTCGTATCAGATCGAAGCCAGGCTGGACACCTCGGCGCACAAAATCCGCGCGGTTGAGCGGGTCGTCTTCCTCAATCCAACCGGGGATTCACTGGAACAGGTCTGTTTCCATCTCTACCCCAACGCCTTCCGGGATACATCATCGGTTTTTGCCCGCAAGGATGCTCACTCGAGAGAGCATATTTTATTTAGTGGCAAGTCGGAACTGATAATATCGAATATAATTATCGATGGAGTCAATCTTGACCCGGGAGCTGTCACCGAATCGGGAACATTGCTTTACCTTGCCGTACCATCGCCCCTGGCGCCACGAGATACTGTTGTAATCAGCCTCGATTTTGAGCTTACAATCCCCGGAAGGGGGCTGAGGCTGGGGTATAGCGAGCGCGGCAATTATATTCTCTCGCATTGGCATCCGATACTCTGCGGCTATCAAGGCGGGCGGCTGGTTGACAATGAATATTACCCTCTGAGCGAATTCTTCTCCAATTTCTCCAACTATGATGTCAGGCTGGAGATACCGCCTGATTTCTCAGTTGGCGCCACTGGGAAATTGGCGCTTATCGAGAAGGATTCAAGTCGGTCGGTCTGGCGGGCGGTCGCGGATACTGTGATCGATTTCGCATTTGCTTGCGGGCCGGCATTCGAGGTCTTCGAGTCCGATACGCTGGGATTCAATCTTCGCTACATGCTGAGCAGGGAAAATAGGAAATTTCTGCAGGCAGTCGATAATGCCACGAAATATTCGCTGGCCTACTGCTCGGAGCGCCTATTAAAGTATCCTTATTCCACATTCACGTTGGTCGACTCGGAAATTGGAGCCCAGGGAATGGAACTCCCCCAAATGAACGTCATAACTTTTCCGGGTGGCGGCATGATCTCGACCGCAGAACCGATCCTGTGGTTTATTATCGCGCACGAGGTGGCTCATGAGTGGTTTTATGGCACAATAGCCAGTAATGAGGCCGAGGAGCCCTGGTTGGATGAGGGACTTTCGACCTATATGGCCGCGAGGATAATGGAATTGCAGCCCGACAGCCTGAAATCGATCTTAATCCTGGGCTATCCTATCCCAATCAATACGCTCGACAGGCTGTTTGCGATGATGAGCAAAGCAGAATGGCCATCGAATATGAAAAGCTGGGATTACCCCGACGATTTTTCATATTCGGCAGCGGTCTATTTCAGGGCCTCGGCAATGCTGCAGACGCTGGAGCAAATGGTCGGCCGCGCCGCGTTCGACAGCGCCCTGAAAGATTATGCAAATAGATACAGGTTCGGTCATCCAAGAGCGGAAGAATTCCAAAATGCATTAGAGAAAAGCCTGGGGATCGACCTGAATTCGTTTTTCGAACAGTTTATCGCAGGCACGGCGCGGGTCGATTATGCAATCAGAAATGTAGAATACAAATCGATCGCGAAAAGTAACGCGGCCTCAATCGCGGAATATAATATAACCGTGACGGTGGGACGGGAATATGAGGGAATCCTACCGCAGAAAATTGAGATTGGACTCAAGAACAGGACAGTTATCGACACCCTGTGGGATGGAATAGCCAGGACCGCCATCTTTGAATTCAATGCCAACTCGAGACCGGAGTATGCCAGAATCGGATATGGAGGTGGACCTTACGCGTTGGACGAGAACGCGGCGAACAATTCGATCTATCTGAAATCGTTCGGCTCAAGGCTCTTGATATTCGAGTGGGACACCGTTTTCGCGTTGGAGCTTTTGCTTGCTTTATTGCTATGAAGAAATTCCTGCAGAATAAAATAGTGGTCGGGTCGTTGATGTTCCTCGTGCTGGACCTGGCAGGGGGATTCCTGATTCTGGTGCCATTTCTAATCTCGATCCGTAACATATACGAGCGTTCGGCCGCGGCGCAAGAACTCTGGCCGGTCCCATCGACAACGATCTTGATCGATATCCTCGTAAATCATTCCCAATTGCTGGCCACAGCGGCCATAGCGGCCTTTACAATTTATCTGCTCTTCATGGTTCTCAGAACTTATTTCTCGGGCGGAATATATAGAATCATAATGATTGGCCCCTGGTTTCTCCAGAGCGGTGACGAGCAAGTAAGCGGCTTTCAACAATTTCTGACCCGATCCTCGCTCTCATGGGCAGGATTTGTGAAGGTCGCCATCGCGGCGATCGTGATTTACACGATTGCGGCCTTCTTGGGATTAACTATCGGCAGGGTGTTTGCCGGCCTGGGATTGTTTTGGATGGTGGTCTTTTTCCTGTTTTTCATGCTGATCGCATCGACCTATCTACAGGTTTTGAAAATTCAGGTGGTGGCCTCGGATAACAACTCTGTTGTCGAGGCTGTCAGGGGCACGCGCCGGACAGTAGCCGGCTCCGCTCCCCGATTGGTACTGGGCAATCTGTCGGTTGTCATAATCGGGGCCTTGATCTGCCTGGGGCTGTGGCTATTGATCGCGGCGCTGCGCGCCGGTCCATGGGGCGCTGCCAGGGCAACAGTCACGATAATACTCGAGCAATTGATCGTCCTGGTTATCTGCTTGATGCAGGCGGTCAGGATTAATTTCAATCATTCAATCATAAAGAAAGGCATACAGGATGCTCTGGGAGGAACTGAACTGGGCGGAATTTGAAAAGATTGTCCCCGAGAGGAGGGACACGGCAATCTTGCCGGTTGGCACTATCGAGGCGCACGGGGTGGCGCCGCTGGGGACCGACAATTTAATTCCATTTGAGATGGCCCGGCGCATGGCCGACGAGCTTAACGCGGTTGTCGCGCCATTGGTAAATTATGGCATCACCAGGACTCTACTGGCATACCCGGGATCGCTTTCCGTAACCGCGGATACATTCGAAAGATACATGACCGAGATCATGCTCTCGATTGCCGATTGCAAATTCCGCAAGATAATTGTCCTGAATGGCCATGGCGGGCACTTAGAGCAATTTGGGCGGGCGGCTCGCGAGGTATGGCAGGCCAAAAAGATCAAGGTCGCTGTCGTGCATTGGTGGATGTGCTGTGATGATATTGTCGAACGAATTTACGGGCGATCCGGCGGACATGCCGCCACCGATGAAAACGCCGCGATACAGGCCATCCGTCCTGAATTGATTCGTCGAGACCTCTATTCCGATGACATGGTCTATAACCAGCCGCCGGGATTTACAATCTACCCGAATCCGGGCACAATCCTCGCTTACAAGGAAAACGCCGGATTTCTCGATTTCGACCAGAAAAAGGCCGAAACCTATTTCGATGCTGTCATCGAGCGGGTCAAGACCCATATACTCGATATATTCAAGAGGTGGGAAAGACTACCTTGAAATTGTGCAGGAGAAATTCAGGTGGCACAACTTTAGTGCATGCTACCATTCGACATCAAGATCTATTCTTTTCGCAAGTTAAGATGAATCTGCTTTTTAGGCGTATAATACTATATGGCATGGGGATTGCTTTTATCTCAATGTTTGTTCATTGAAAACGGAATCGAGAGTGGCCCGCCTTTGGGCGGGTTAAATTGGTTGACAGCCAGAGCCATCTGTATTACAATCGACACATGATTCGCGCTATCGCCTTTTGGCTGCTGCTGTTTTCGCCACTTGCGATCATGGCGCAGACAGAAACGCCGGATGATAAGGCATATGCGGACATGCGGATCCCTCGTCCGCAACTGCGGTGGGTAATCGATACCCCCACGGGCGGCATGCTTCCCCGAGGAGCTTTCGATCTGGACCTGAGGACATTTTCGGGGGGCGGCCTGCAGGCGGCCCTGGGAATCGGGCTGATGGAGCGATTCTCGGTCGGCCTGGCCTATGGGGCATCGGCCGTGCTGACCGACACCATACCGGTCCACAACCCCCGGTTGGAATTTCAGATGAAGTACCGGTTGCTTGAGGAAACCCGGAATTTTCCCGATATAACGGTTGGCTACAGTTCTCAAGGATACGGTCCATATGATGATGGCAGCAAGAGATTCCAGGTTAAGTCGCCCGGATTCTACCTGGCATTTACGAAGAGATTCCTGCTCTACAGCAGTCCCGCGGCATGGCACTGGGGCGTGAACTACAGCCTCGAGAACGAGCGCGACAACGATCCGTCGGCGTTCGTCGGGTTCAACGCCGAGCTGGGGGCCGACATGATGTTTTTGGGCGAATACGACCTCGCCTTAAACGATAACAAGTCGGACGGTGTCTATGGAATGGGTCGCGGCTTTCTAAATATGGCGCTGGCCTGGTATTTAACCGATGGTTTTTCGCTTGAGCTCGATTTGAAAAATTTGCTCAGGAACAGAAGAGATGCTAACGCCATAGATCGCGAGGCGAGATTAGTATATGTGGAATATTTTTATTGACCCAAGGAGCGGTAACATGAAAAGGATTATATTGACCGCCCTGGTGGCGGTATTTTTATCGCTGGCCATAAGCGGCTGTTACACGAAACTTAGGAAGCCCGAACCGTCAGCCGGCGATAACTACTACGGCGGCAGCTATTATTACGGTGATGATTGGGGTTTCTACGGCTACTGGAGCCCGTATTTGTATCATTATGGGTGGTACTCGCCGTACTTTTACACTTACCCCAGTTATTACGGCTATTTCTACCGGCCATGGTATTATGATCCCTGGTGGTGGTACAACAACGGCGGCGATGATGGCCGTACCTCGTCGGGCAAGCAGATCAGGCGCGGCCGGGGAGCCGGGAACGAACCGATGCAGGTTCCAGGCGGCTCATATAATCCACCGTCGACGCCGTCGGGTGGTAATGGAGGATATCAGGCGCCACCGCCATCGACACCGCCATCGAGCGGCGGCACCGCCAAGCCCGACAATCAAAACACCAATGATGATTCCGGCGGCAAGTCAACCAGACGAAGAAAATAAGGGGAAATTATGTTTGGATTCGGACTGAAATCATGCGCCCTGATGGCTTTTATCTTTTTCACGGGGCTTTTCTCGATCTCCTCCGCTCAGCAGCTATTGGATCCGCTCGAAGTTTACGAGCCAGCCACTGAAAGCCAGTTTCTGCCCGGGGGACGGGCCTCAGGCATGGGCGGGGCACAGATCGCGGCCGGTGATGATGGCTCGGCGCTGTGGTACAACCCGGCGCTGTTAACACGAATCAGGAATACTGAACTCTCGGGGACTTTGAGCCATCAAAGGGTGACCAATAACACAACCGGCAACAGCGGCATTCGAATTCCCGAGAGCAGGTTTGTCAATACGGAAGCCAGCGTGAATAATACCAACCTCGGAGGCCTGTGGGCCATTTTTCCCGTTCCCGCCGAACAGGGAGGTTTGACACTGGGCTTTTCGGTCAACCGAGTAAGGAGTTTCGATAGAATTTTCCGTTATCAGGTGACGGGCGACCTTGCCAGTTCGGTTAGAGCCGGCGAGGATGAAAGCGGCAGCCTGTGGGCCTGGTCGTTTGGCGGTGGTGTCGAGGTTTCGCCCAAGGCCTCGCTTGGCCTCTCGATCGATATCTTCGATGGGACCGACGACTACTCCTATTTTGAGGATTCCTATAGCCAGTTCGGCCAGCCGGTCAACTTTACGCATAATATAATCGATGAATACACCGGAATATCCGGCAAGGTCGGTGCCGCATATCAGGCATCGAATGAGCTCAACCTCGGAGTCGTAATCGGATTTCCATCCTCGATTACCATTGACCAGACGTCGGATGAATTCCAGGAAGGGCCGGGGGCGTTCGAGGATCATAACGTCGCCTCTTATAAATATACCTTGCCGTTTTCATTCGGCCTGGGGGCGATGCTACATGTCGAGGACCTGACATTTGCCGGCGATATCAGTTATTTCGATTACACGCAGCTAAAATACAAGTCGGGATTCCCCGATTTGACTCGCGCCAACATGACGGTCATGGAATACTACGATGATGTTATGAACTACCATCTCGGGGCCGAGTACCTGGTCCGTTCAGCAGACTTGCGGCTGCGGGCGGGGTATTTCAGCCAGCCGATTCCATTCAATGGATTCCCGGTCGAAACCGAGCCGCACTATTTCACGTTCGGCGCCGGGATCCTGGTGGAGAAGACATTCAATGTCGACCTGGCCTTCATAACGGGCGGTTTCGAGCGCGAGGACCCCGACCTGGGAAGTATCGAGGAATACGACACCCAGAGATTTCTGATGACGGTGTCGTATAGGGTTAAGTAGCGAGTAGCGAATAGCGAGTAGCGAGTAGACAGTAGCCAGGAGGGTAAGGCGATTGGCCTCGGAAAAGTGGCGGGAAAGACATTTCCGCTTTGAGATTAACAAGCGGCAGGTGCGGCCACTTGGCTCAAATGAGAGGCCTGCCGCGACGCATTTTGCGTCAGGTCTGAGGACCTGACGCCACTCTTGAATTCGATATCCCTACCAATAAAATGTCAACAAGAGCGCTACGAATGTGGAGTACTGGCCGAGTTTGATCTCATGCCCATAGGCTTTTGATTTAGCCCGGGCGTACCGAAAACCAGCCTCTCCCCCGAAACTGAATGCCGGGGCGAAATTATATTCAGCCCCCAACGAGACCCAGCCACCGACATCGTTGGAAAGGTCTTTGTAATATTGTGCCTCTGCCGTTGACAAGATCGTGGAATCGGCGCTCACTTTTGAAAAGCTCTTGAATAGGTGCAGCGCCACAAAGGGCATCATGTCCATCGCCTCGGCCTTGTCGGTCGGCAGGAGATGATAGCGATAACCTAAATTGACCACCAGTCGTCGGGAGTAGAGTAATGAATCGCCGCGCTCGAGCTTGTAGCGATCGTAATCAGCTCCCACAAGGATAACACTGTTCTTCTCCTTGAATCCAAGGTAGGCTCCGAATCGCCCTTTTGAGCCCGTATCGCTGATTCCGGGAAGCGGCTCCTGCATCAGGTTGGAATAGCGTATTCCGAAAATGATGGCGTGCGCATTGGCCGCCGCAAAAAAAACAAGCGCGGCCAGAATCAAAGCTGTTTTGTAACGTGACATGGTTTCCTTAAGATTTTGCGATGTTATTTCTTTCTTTCGAACGCGTCAGGTCTGAGGACCCGACGCCACCTGGAAGCCGTCCGGTGATGGCATCCCATGACACCGGATAATTGTCAGAATTCGGTCTTGCCAGAGAAATTGAAATCTTTAATCAGCATGGCCGGCGCCGAAATGCATCCGACATCGCTCCACCAGGTATCGACGAGATCGGTCTCCTTCGATATACCCTGGATATTGCCAAACGCGCGCACCATCGACTCGGTGAAACGCAGGTTCTTGACACCTGAAATCACTTTGCCATTCTCGACCAGGAAGGTGCCATCGCGGGTCATGCCGGTTAAAAGCGCCTTGGGAGTATCGAGAAACCCGTTGATGTAGTGAAACCGAGTGACGAGGATGCCGCGCCGGACCGAAGACATCATCCTGGCCAACGGGACTTTGCCGGGGGCCACATGGACATTAAGCGGCACCGGGCCACCCGACCATCCGGGCGGCGTTCCATGACCGGTTGTTTTGGTCTTGTATTTGGCCGCTGTAAGAAGGCTATGCACCGGCCCACCTCCCAGGCCATTCCTGATGAAAAAGACTCTTTTTTTCGGCACACCCTCGAAATCGAATGGGAAGGCAATCCCCCTGGTGTCGAGGCCATCATCATAAATCGACAATCCCGAAACTCCAACCCTCTTTCCTCTCTTGCCGCTTAGGAAGCTTGTCTTCTCATGATATGGGTCGGCGGTGAAGGCGATGAAGGTCAGCCATTCCAGGAGATTGGCCACGGCCACCGGTTCGAGCACGACATCATACTTGCCAGGCTCAAGCTCGATAGGGTTGCGGGCCGCGAGGCATTTCCCCAAGGCCTTATCGGCCAGCGCGCTAAAATCGATCTTATCGAACCGCCGATGCAAACCCTGGGCATACCCCGAGGAATCCTCGGAAGATATAATGATATTGATCGAACATGAGGTGTTTGGTTGGTAAACAGCCACGCCATTGGAATTAACGACCGCGATTTCCGAGGCCGATGTCGACAGCGCTCCGGAGGCGATTAGCCCCTTCCGTTCGGCCTTTGTGCAAATTCGTTTGACAGCGCCGGCCCGTCTGGCCGGAGTGACATCGGCGGTTATATCGAAGTAGGTATTGAAGCGTTTGTATTTGGCAGAGCGGGCGAATCCCTTGAAGTAGGGCAGCGGCAGGGCGCGTTCGGCAATCTCGATAGCATCGTTGCAGGCCCGAGCCAGGGCCTCCTTCTCAAAAATGTTGGTCGCGGCCACGCCGATTTTCTTGTCGATTGCCACCTTGAAAGCGACATTGCTGTTCTGATCGGCGACATTTTGGTGGATGTAGGAATTGGCGTAACGAGTCAAACCGTAATCGGTGCCGGTGAAAACAGCCTCAGTCGAATCGGCCCGTGATTTCGAAATGACTTCCTTAAGCAATCCGACGATCTTGTCCCTGCCTATCATCTGCTCACCCCCACCTGAATATCTCTAAAACGAGCCGGCGATGTGCCATGCGCGACATGCGCCGACTGCATCGGCTCCCCCTTCCCGCAGGAGGGCAGTCCCCAAATGCGCCAGTGGTCACGGCTGCAAATCGCATCGCAAGAATTCCAGAATTCCGGCGTTATCCCGGTATAGACCGGGTTCTTATACATGGTCGTGATCTTGCCATCCTTGATTTGCCAGGCGATCTCGACCCCGAATTGGAAATTAAGCCGCTTATCATCGATGGACCAGCTCTTGTTGGTAGAGAGCAGAATGCCGTCTTTGGTATCGGCGATCAGATCATCGAGGCCGGCATTGCCCGGCTCGAGATTGATGTTGGTCATGCGGATCAGCGGGATACTATGCCAACCGTCGGCCCGCATGGCCCCGTTGGGTGGCGCATTGACGATCTTCGCGGTCTCGCGAGAGGTCAGGTAACCGACGAAAAGGCCATTCCGGATAATATCGGTGCGGCTGGCTTTGACGCCCTCATCGTCATAACCGAAACTTCCCAGGGCATAAGGAATGGTGGCATCCTGCACGATATTGACGATATTCGAGCCATATTTGAGGTTACCCAGCTTATCCGTTGTCATAAACGAGCCGCCGGCCAGCGAAATCTCGGTCCCCAGAACGCGGTCGAGTTCGACCGGGTGGCCGCACGACTCGTGCACCTGAAGCGCCATTTGATCTCCGGTGATGACGACATCGGCTTTTGTAACCGGACAGGGCGGGGCCGAAAGGAGCGCCGCGGCCTCGTCGGCCACACGCTCGGCGTTGCCGGGCAGATCCAGCCACTTGATGAATTCGTACCCGGCGCAGCGGAAATCGCCGCGATGAGAATTGGGATAGCTTCGTTTCTGCGCTTCTCCATTCTCGACCGCGGTGGCCTCGTACCCGGCGCCCGATTCGATTATCGTCTGCTCGATTAAAGCGTCTTCAGTTGAGCAGAAGATTTTTTCGGTTCGATAGAAATCCATGCTCGACTCGGTGACTTTCACTTTCGGCTGCCGATGCAGAGCCTGGTCCACGCGCATGAGCAGATCGATTTTCTCATCGAGAGGAACCGTGAAGGGATTGATTTCGGCCGGTGAGAAGTAGGCATCCTGGAACGGTTCTACGGGAGCCAGCGTAGCCGGGGCCTTTCGCGTCACCGCCGATGCCCGGGCGATTCCAATCGCCTTATCGGCAAGCCGCTTCAGGTCACGGGAACCGATTAATGAGCCGGATGCAAATCCCCAACAGCCATTATGGAGGACCCTGATACCGACGCCGCGGCCCTCGTTACGCGCCAGATTCTCCAACCTGCCGTCCTTGATAGTAATCGATTCGGTCTTAGACTCGACGTAGCGGCCATCGGCGTAATCGATCTCTTTTCTCTTTATATACTCGATTATCTCCCTTAATTGATCTCTCACGTCTCCCTCCTTCCACGATATGGAAGCTTAATAATCAACGGATGCATGGATGATTCTATTTTTCCGACAGCGCGTTGTCAAGGCCCTAACATAGGAAATATCTCAGGCCGGTGTTCTATCGAGATTTTTCAAAGCAATTGCCTTGACAGGGGGTCCGATTTGCCTGATGATATTTCCCAGCCCGGCAAAACCCTCAAGCCCCGAAAATGTGGCTTTGGCGGCGGCGAATTGATTGGCAATTTCAAGCGACCCGATGAGGTCGGCTGTTCTCAGGTAGTTATATAGGAATGCCGCTCCCAGGGTATCGCCGCAGCCGGTTGGATCGACCTGTCGCCGGATATGGATGGCCGGAATGTGATAGAATCGCCCCGTCTTCGATTCGGAAACCATGACGCCATTCGTACCGGCGGTAATTATGACGACTTTGACCCCGGTTTCGTGCAGGTGACAGCAGGCCTTTGCAACGGCCGACATGTCGAATATAGGTATTTTGTAAATTGATTTCAACTCAGCCAAATTCATCTGCACCATATCCGCTGTCGCGATATACTCCTTATAGCGCGGGTGAAGCCGATAATACCGGCGCAGGTTCCTGTCGTGGCCAAGCGACAGGCTGTGATAATCACAGTAGATGAGTCCTCGATATTCGGCCCGAAATGCCTTGAGATCACGCAGTTTGACATCCCGGCCAGAGATGAAATTCAATAGGACCGAGTCGATCCGGCGGTCGATGCCGTCGAGCTCCAATGGCGGAGCGATTGCGGAATTTTGCTCAGCGCGCGCGCCATCACTGCCATAAACCAGGCGGTTCACGACATTGGGCTTGCTTGTGAATTTCATGGCCGCCAAATCAAGCCTCTGATTATGGCCAAACGCGGCCCGGATCATTGGCTCGATATCGCGGCCGACCCTGCAAACCGGCAATATTCTGCCCATCTCCGCTATCGCCTCCAGGGCGGCGATCGAATAGGCGGTCCCGCCCAGGGACACTTTCATCTCGCCGTTGGGCGAGACGATCTCGTCTTTGACGAGGTGGCCGACCACTGCGATGACCGGCTCTTTGGACCTGAGTTTCAGCACGATCCCAATTATATAAGAAAACATTACGGCCGCATAATAGAAAAGGAGCCATCTGCGGCTTATCGATTCTATTCATCTATTTTGAACCGGGAATCCGAGCCGCAACGGAATGGGAACGATAAAAAAGGGCGCCCGGTATGGACGCCCTTCTCATTTTCAGAGGCTAAACGTGATCTTCAGTCTTCAAAGAACCACGCCAGCATATTCCGAGTGACGACCGCCGCCTGATCGGTCCTGATGAAGTAGAGCGGGAAGCAGAAGTAAGAGGTCTTGTAAGAACCTTCGACCTCCTTGCGGATGGCGACCGGGAAATAGTGATAACGGGAGGTATCGGCGTACAGGGAATTGAATTTGTAAATGGTCTCGGAATTGCCAAGCCTGGTCAGGAAATCCACTCCGCCCAGGCCATGGGAGAAAGTATGATACCGATAATTCGTGAATACCGTCTCCCAGGGAGTATGCGACGTATCCAGGCTGACGAATTGACGGGTTTGCCAATTCAGCTGAGCCACCCGGGTCGTGTCGAGCTGGAGGTTGGGGAATTCAGGCATTGCGGATATGGCCCCGGCAAACTCGGCATAATCGACGAGGCTTGGCCTTGGCGAATAGATGGCGGACAGGTCGAAATGAGTGAAAGCGATGCTGTGCTTTCCGTTGGTCGGCATATTCTGCTCTCCCCCCTGAAGGTTATCAAAGGAGCGTCTGCCGATTATCCAGATCTTTCCGCCCACATCGAGATACTTCTTGTAGGCCGTCTCCTGGTACCTACCGACATCATCCTCCAACGCCTTGGAATAGTCGGTATCGAGAATAATGATCAGCCTGTGATCGTACAGATCCGACATCGGAACCGGCAATTCGGTATTGCCCAGGGTGTAATCGGCCCAATCATAGTCGGCCGGACCATATCCGGCGGAATCGACCAACTGGGCGTAGAAGTTCCTGACTTCATCGGAATAGTAATTTCTCAGTTCCGATTGGGTTATGCCCCAAATCGAGTCTACATATGGGCCGGCCGGGGCGGCATAGTAATTATGATTCGCAAAGAGGATGCTCTTTGTCAATTCCGGATGGCGAACCCAGGTCGGCTCAAAAACATTTAGGTACCCCCGGGCCGGGACGGACGGCACATAAGCGTCATCGCGGCAGCGCGCGTAAACCACATGCCACCCGGTTTCCAGGTTCCTGAATTTATATTCTTTTGTCATGACCCAACTGCTATCGCTTCTGGTAGGATCATACAGGAACATGTAAGGCCCGACCGTGTCGCAGGAAACAGAATCCGGGAATGGTCCATAGACGCGGATTTGCCATTCGAAATCGGGCTGCAGGCCGGTTATGTCAATCGAATCTTTGCCGACCCAGGCTACGCGGATACCTTTCCATGTAGCGGTGGTTTCGTCCAGGCACCACTGCGGGTCGGGCCAGCGCCGGGTGCCATCGATAACGGTAGGCACATCGACGTAGGCCGTGGGAGGATGGTTAATCCTCGAAAGGGATTTATAGATGATATCGGAGTACAAGCTGTCATCATCCATGGCCTGGAGGAAAACGTATTGCTCTACATAAACGGACTCATCTGAACTGGCATAGAGCGGGACAGTTGCGGAATCCTCGTGGACCGTGGTCCATTGATAGCCGCTCGGGAAATTGGCGGCTACAGCGGCGGCCCCGCCCAGCCGAGTGACCACGGAATCGAGAACAACCACGAATTGGTAATCGAGTACTTTGCCATCCGGGTCGGTGCTGTACCAGCTTAGGGTTGGATTCCGGGAATTCCTGGGATCCCGCTGTATATCGGACCAGAAAATGGACGGTGGTGTCTTGGTAATTTCCTGGCCCTTGTATGGCAACTCATTGCAGCCTGTGAGAATCATCAGATTCAGAAGCATGGCGGCCACGAGAGCAGTTAAAACCAGTTTATTTCTATTCATTTGTCAGCCATCCTCCCTTAGAACCTGAACCCGAAGGTGAAACGGTTGACGCTATCAAGATACCCCAGGTCCTGATAAGCGTAGTCGACACTGAGACGGTAAGATGAAAGATTGAGCTTGGCTCCAGCCCCGAAAGTCAACCCGTCACCGAGATTACCCTTATCGTAATAGTCATAATTGAACTTTTTGCCGAAGCGCAGGGCGACCATGTCGTTAAACCAATACTCCAGCCCGCCATTGTATTTTTCGAGGTTATCGTTGGGGTGCGAGCCCTGGACCGCGGCAATCAGGCGCGAGCTTTCGGTCTGAATGACATCGATGGCCGTGCCGAATCGGAAATCGATCGGCAGCGGATACTCCTCGCTGACGAACTCCATATCGGGCCCGAAGTTCGAGATGGTCATGCAGATCTTGAAATTGCGGAATCCGGTATCGTAGAAAGTGCCCAGATCCATGGCCCATCCGGTGGCCCGGTATACCGCCAGAAGCTGGGTGATGTACTTGACAGTGATTCCGAATGAGAATCTATCGGTCAGACCGGCGCTGTAGGAAAGCCCCATGGCGTAATCGCGCGAGGTCCAGGTCTGGCCGTTGCCTCTGGGAAATTTATAATCCGTAACCGGCTGGTTATCGGTATGGAGGGCGTAGAACGCCGCGCCAAACGATCCCGCCAGGCTGGGCACCGGCATGACAAACCCGACAAATTCATACTGAATATCGGCGGGGTATTGGACGTGGGTGAAAACCACTTCCTTTTGGGTCAGCAGAGACAGGGCGCCCGGGTTATAGTAAAGCGCCGAGGCATCGTCAGCCACACCCAGGAAGGCCTCTCCCATGCCAATGGCTCGAGCCGAGACTCCGATCTCGAGGAATTGAGCCCCTGCGGTGCCGACCTTCGCCTGCCCAAAGGCCATGCCGGGCAGCAGAAGGAAAACCGCCAAAGGCAACAACAAAATTATCTTCTTCATCTAAAGCCTCCTGGTCTATTTGACAATCGCAATTTTGCCGATTTCATGATAACCGTCGGCGCCATCTATCACATAAATGTAGAGGCCCGAGACCACCGCTTGCGTGTTACGGCTGATAAGGTCCCAGAAGCAAACTCCGGGGGCCAACTGGTAAAAGGCATTGCCTTCCGCCAGCTCCTTCACGAGATCGCCGTCGAGCGTGAATATTCTCAAGGTCCAATTGTCTGGCAACCCCGAGAAAATTATCCTGCGATCGAACTGCGTGTTTCCGGAGCCATCGGGATCCTCATAGCCCAGGTCGAGATAACCACCCGGTTTGAGCGCGTTGTTGAGGATATAAGGATTCGGATAAACCATAACCTTGCCGCTGGCGCCCCTATCGATCGGATAAACCAGTCTGGCGTTTATGGATGGCGCCGATTCGAGCGGCGACAGCTTGGTAACGGGATTTCCGAAATCGTAGGCCGTGACTGCGAAATATAGTCCCTGCGATTCGGAGATGCCTGTGAGTGTATATGTATATAGCGTATCATCCAAATCAAGAGCGATAGTCTCGAGGCCGGTGTTGGGTCCGTATGGCACAAACTGGCCGAGATTTCTCGGGATGGTCGTCGAATCGGAATACGGCTCGGGCCACAGGTCGATTGTCCTCGGGTGAGCACGGTCGAAACCTGCCTGGAAGTCGCTTTCTTTCTTGGGTGGGAATTTCCATTTTGACCATTGCGGCGGCGAGAGCGTCGTATCCCACCACATGTAATCATAATCGACAATGTCGAAATCGCCCAGGATGCTGAAATCATCCAAGCGGCCGGTGGTGGATTTATAAACGCGGTAGCCTTCAAAATCGCGGACGCCGGAGAACAGATCTTCCTCGCTTTCGGTTTCCTTGCCGTCCCATTCGAGCCTGACCTGATTTTTGGACGTTATGAATGTAAGTTTCGGCGCTGGAGGCGGCGGCGGGCCGGCGAAATCGGGAACGCCATCGCCGCGGAACCAGAAGGTATCGCCCGAGGCCGTGATTCTGTATTCGCCGCGAAAACCGTCGCCATCCGTGTCCACTCCAGGATTGTCATAGACCCAATCGGCCCATTGAGAGTTGGTGGCGAAATCGGTGAAATCGAGGCCGTCGAAATAAACCTGGATTGAGGCCTCAACAGTTTCGTAGCCATTGAGATGATCTTCAAAATTCTGAGGATTGGTATGAAAACCCTCGCCGCAGATATAGGCGGTGGTCAAGCGCAGGGTATCATTGGCGCGGATAGTGTCGAATGGTCCGAATGCGAAGAGATATCTGGTATCGTATCCGTTGGCCAGGGTGGCGGCCGTGGACGGAGGCGCTATCCATCCCTCACGCGACAGGGCGCACCAAATTTGATCGTAATCGAACTCGCCGTTGGACATGACCTTGTACTTGGCCTTGTCGCCGCCGGGAGTGCCGATTCCACCGCCGGGGAACGGCTCGGAGCCAAATTCCACTCTTCTCGGACCCCAATCCTTGGTAGCATCGATATTCGATATCCACCAGTTGAAACTATATGACAGCGACTCTGCGGGAAGCGGAGTCCTGACGACCCTGACACCCGATACCCCGGTCGGGGAGCGGGGCTCGTAGGCTCCGAAATAAGGCTGGCCGTCGTTATCGGCGATCCAGGCGGTATTGATACGGTTGACCGAGGTGTCGGCGCCATCGATGAGGATATATACGGTATCGAAGCCGCAGATATCATCCTGGGCGCCCCACTCGTCGGTGTACACGGGTTCGGACGTGTGCCCGACGTCGGCATCGATATACATTCCTACCCAGAGATCCTTAAGAGTCCTATGGCCGAGATTGGCGATATCGAAATCGAACAGGATGAAGTCCTCGGCATATTCATAACTCCAGGCATAACTCTTCTGGGTTATCTCGATTCCCAGGGGAATATGTACCCTGGCGTCGTTGGGATCCTGGGTGACAATTATGCCGGTTGTTACGGTGTCGGTGTAGACAGCGATATAGTCCTGTTCAGACCTGGCCCCCTCGTTGCTTCCGAAGGGATATACGTCAGAAGGACGCGTAGAGCGAACCTCGATGACGCCGCCGGGGGGTAGATCAGGGAACATCTCGAAGACCTGGCCCCACCAGCCGTCGTTTCCGATAGATACGATGGTATCGAGGATCGGTATCCCCTGGAGATTGACAGTATCGACAGCCGCGCCGATCCACAAAGCGCCCTGGAACAGATAATCGATATTAGATCCGGCGGGGAACTGGCAATCAGGCGCCACCAGGTATTTTCCGCCGCAATCTTCGTATTCACCGTCCTGGCTGCCGAAAAAGCCGAAGTTCGTGATCGAGAACCAGACGTTACCAACGTCGTGCACCCTCAAACAGGAATTGGGCAACACGGCCGGTTTGGCCACCGGCCCGCCTCCGGTGTCTTGGTCCCTGGGCATTGTGGCATTTAGGTTGGCCGCAGCGCCGACAAGAAGCAATAGAAGAATTATTTTCTTCATCAAATCCCTACCTCACTTTCTCACTGGCCCCGGAGCCCGGAACGCGTGAAAAGCCGTGCCCGATTTGGCATCGAACACCGTGTTTATCTCGATAATTATTTCATCAATCATGCGCATCCTGCCATCCCCCTTAGAAATTCATGCTCAGGCCGACTTTGACCTGCCGCCCCGGATCGTAATTGGCAGGGTTGGCGTTGCGCGGCAGGCCGGTGAGTATCTGGCCATTTTCATTAATGTTGGTATATGCCAGGCCGGTGCTTTCATACACGGAGTTGACATTCCTGGTATCGAAGAGGTTATCGACTCTGAGGGAGGTCGTATAATTCATCTTCCAGACCTGAAAGTTCTTATCGAACCGAACATCGACGGTGGAATAGAATCCCATCCTCTTGGAGTTGGGCAGAGGCTGCTCGCGTCCTACCAGAAGCTGGCCGGGATAGCTGGCCGTAGGCGTAAACGGCTTGCCGGTCTTGAACTGCCAGATAAAATTGAAAGACCAATCATCCGGGAATTTAAATATGCCGAACCGGGGATGATGATCCTTGGCAGCCCTGACATCGCCGTTAAGGGTGATCTGATGCCTGATATCCCAATCGAGTGGCCGCTCCTGAATGGGGATTTGCTGGCGGTAGAATCTGGCGAAATAGTCGGATGTCGCATCTGAATTCTTGCCGAACGCCCAGGAATACTGATATTCGACCGAGCCGGCGAAGAAGCTGCCATATCTTTTTTCGAGCTGCATCTCCAGGCCGCGAGTCCGAGCGTAATCGACATTGCCGTAAACGTCGGTTGTAATGGGGCCGTATATCTCACGGACGGAATTCAACAGGCCGTAGTAGTCCTTATAAAAGCCGGAGAGATCCATCACGTAACCCCTGGCAATCGAATACTGCACACCGATCTCGTAGGAGATCGTCTTTTCGAAATCGAGATTCGGATTACCGATGATGCCGGCCGCGTTGGAGGCCTGCGTCGGCCGCTGGTAGAAGCGATTCCTGTCGGGCAACTGATAGAAGTGCCCATAATTGAAGTAGAGCTTCGCCTTGTCGGAAACCGGGAACGAGAAGGAGACTCGCGGCGAGAACTTATTTCTGGAATCGAAAATGTTCTGGCCCTGGAGGCTCTCCTGGGAGTACTCGGTTCCCTTGACCTCATTGGCCTGCAGGTAGAATTCATACCTGAAACCGAGGTCGGCGATCATTTCGCCGTACTCCATCTTATCCCTGATATAGAAGGCGCCCTCTTTCGGCGTGCGGGTGTAGAAATCGCGGAAGATTCCCCGATCGGGCCAGTCACCACCATCGTCCTGCCCATCGTAAGTCCGGTCGGGGTATTGGAGGTCGTTCATCTCCATGGTCAGGTCCTTAAATTCCAGGCCGGACTTGATCTCGTGCTGTTTGGCCACCTGGCTGGTGAGATTCAGGGCGAATGTATTGGTTACGCTTTTGGTCCTGTCGTACAGCGCCCACTGGTCGTAGCCGTAATCCCAGAATCCATTGGGACCGTCCCATATGCCGTTGCCATTGGCATCGACAAACGGTTCGCCGTAGTCGTAATACCCATTGGGGGCGTCATAACGGCCGTTGTTGTTGAGGTCGCGGAAAGGTATGCCGGCGGCCCAGTCGTCCTCGGGGCTGTCATGCCGGCCGTTGCCGTTCAAATCCCAAGCGCCCCTGAAAATATCATCCGGCGTATTTGGGTCGTTATCCGGGGGATCGTATCGGCCGTTGAGATTGGCATCGACGAAAGGTTCACCGAGATTGACATCGCCATCGGTGTAGGGCTCGGCCCGGTCGCGGTTGATAACGTTACGAAGCTGCGGGTCGTAAACGCCGTTGCCCCGCTCATCAACAAGATAGGCGAAATCACCAATATCGTATTGTCTGTTATCGTTGATATCTTCGTATGGCTCATTATCGTCCCGGCGGCCGTTGCCGTTGGTATCGACAAAGGGATCGCCGGCGTTGTCGAACACGCCGTTGCCGTTGGAATCGAAGAAGTAATGGTCATTGGAAAGCGGCTCGGAGGGGTCCCATTGGCCGTTGTTGTTGAGATCGGAATATGGCTCGCCAATGTCGGCGTCGTGCTGGCGATTGCCGTTGAGGTCGAAGACGTGGACGGTATCGGGGCCGATCACCAGGACGGAATCGGGGAAGAAGTAATCGTAATCACTGTCGTAGATGCCGTTGTTGTTGTTGTCGACGAAGGGCTCCCCGAAGAAGCCGTCGTTGTTGATGTCGACGAAGGGTTCGGCCCGATCCCACTGGCCGTTATTGTTGGCGTCGCTGTAAGCCTCGTAAAAATCGGAATTCAGGAAATCGCCCGGGTCGCGATCGCCCGGTGTCTGCTCGTATATCTGAATGTAGCGGTTCAGCTTGAGCTCGCCGATCGTATTTTTCAGGAAGGGCGGCGAAAACGTAAAGGTTACGCCGTAGATCTCTTTCGACTCCTTTATCCGCGGCGCCGTCTCGGGCGTGTACAGAAAGGCCCAGCTGAAGCCGGTCAGATTCTGCCACTGTTTCCAATAATTAAGCGATAGCCTGTACCTGGCGTTGGTATCCATCTTCCAGGTCAGCTTGCCCGATCCCGAATATTCGTTAACCCGACGATTCGGTATCTTGATTCCCAGAAATTCCTCGTCGCCATAATCGATTTTCGAATTTTCCGAGGAGTAGCTATTGTAATCGACGTAATTGTTCGACTTGTTGGTCGAGAAGCTGACGAAGTATGCCATATTCTCGCCCGGCCATTTCAGGCCCAGGGCCGGAAAAATCTGGTCGGCCAGCCCCGGCACGGGACCGGAGAGGTTCCATTCCAGTCGGTCGGTATTGAAGGAGTATTTGTTGAGAGCATCGAAGCCGAAATCGTCGGTCAGGAATTCGATGCGGCCGGTGGTGGTGCGGACGTTTCCTTCCTTCCTGACCACGTTGACGATGGCGGAAGCGACGCCACCATATTCGGCATCGAAATTGCCTTTCAGGAGGGAAAGCTCCTCGATGTCGGTGGCGGCGATATCGACCTCGCCTTTATAAGACTGCCCGTAGCCGCCGAGCGGGTCTTTGATCACGATACCGTCGACTATGAAAGCGATTTCGCCGCCGCGGCCGCCGCGGGCGTGAAAGACACCGCCCTCGCGGACAAAGCCGGAGGCATGGCGAAGAACGTCGCCGACATTGGAGACGGGCATGGTTTTGATTTTGTCAGCCGAGAACTTGTCCTCGGTTTGAGTTATGTACTTGTCGATGTCTTTTTTCTCGCCTCTTACGACGATATCCTTGACCACTATGGCTGTAGAAGTCAGCTTGAAGATGGCTTCAGTGGTGACATCCACCTGGACGGTGACATCCTCGATAGTCATCTTATTATAGCTCATCAATTGCGCCGTCAGGTTATAGGTCCCCGGCGGAACATTGAGGATGACGTAGGAACCGTCGTAACTGGCGGCGGCGCCCATCGAGGTTCCCTCGATCATGACGGTGACACCGGGCAGCGGTTCGCCTTTGTCATCGGTGACGACGCCGGAGATTTTTCCGACAGTACCGGCGAGGATTTCCGCCGCGGTCAACATCAAGATGAGAAAAACCGACAAGAGCAATGACAACCCTAACTTTCCAAGTTTCATTCCGTAACCTCCTTCTTGGTCCTTGCCCTCTGGGGTAAGATAATATCTTTAGAATTTTCGATATGTTCGGAGTTCCACAAGAGCATAAAGTCATGCAGGCGACAAGCAGTCCGATTTATCCCATTAACCACATCATGAATCTCGCGCCCCCGCCACCTGAAATACAAGCGGCCCATACTTTTATTCCTCCGAATTTGCTCTCTTTTTCACCTAAAGTCAAGCCATTTTTAGAGAATAAAATCCTGCAGACGGCTGCAAATTAGAAAGGCATTTTCGCGGCCATGCTGCATTTCGCAAGGCGCTTGGTCACATGCCTGCAATCAGGCAAAGTAAGGCCCATTAGTCCGTGAAATGATACAGTCAGGCGGGGTGCTTTATTCCATAAAAAATAAAGGATCTCACCGATCGGCAGGCTGAATCTTGCGCTCCCTGGTGTTGAGCTTGGGGTCTTTGGATTATTATTTTAGTAGTATGAGCTTTGCGGTACGGAAACGCCCCTCACATTCCAGGCGCGCGAAATAGATGCCCGAGGTTTGCCCTGTGGCATCCCATGTGACCCGATGGCAGCCGGGCCCGATATGACGCTCGAGCAACGTGGCGATTCTCCTGCCGGCGATGTCGTAAATCGAAAGCCGGGCCCTTGAGGCCGTGGGCCAATCGAATTCAATCGAAGTCTCGGTGTTAAAGGGGTTGGGGAAATTTTGATGGAGGGTGAACCCACTGGGGACGATTGCATCCTCGTCCACTCCCAATTGGTCAACCGGTATCCGGTAATAGAGCATTGGATTATTCGTAATTGAACCCTCGTAATAAGGAATAGCGCCGGCGTCCCTGTCGTTGACATAGAACAGGTGCATGTAATTGTCGATCCGCTCGGCGCTGGACGGCCAGTGATCGGAATCGCAGTCGCCCGGATTGCAATTTGGCGACGGTGAATTGGTGATATTCACGGGAACCGACCAAACGATTCCATCGGGCGAATGCTGAAGATAGATATCGCCGTTGGCGTATCCCCCGGCTGAGCAGTCTGCCGGGCTGAATCTGACATAGGTGGCCACCAAGAGGTTGGAAGTGTGAACCGAGACCGACATCTTGGCCAACGTCAGATTCCAGGAGCCGACGCCGCAGTTTGTCCAGGTTTCATCTGTGCGCGTTATCTCGACGAGGGTTTCGGATATCTGGTCGGCGTGGAAAATGGAAATTCGACTGCCGATGCCAGGATCTCTGTCAATTACGGTGTTCCAGACCATATGAAGGTTATCATTGTAATCGTACACGGCGTCCAAATCCAAATAAGCAGATATGGAGTCATTGTCGTTCCCATAACCGGTAACATTGACTTTGCCGTTCTGCCAATCCCAGTTAGTGCCATCGAGGGATTGGATATAATAGATATCGTTGGACCATTGGTTGGTGGTATCGAAGGGGTGGCAGTAGATGACTGAGACTTTGTCGGAAACGGGGCTGGCGGTGACTGCGGCTGTCGGCATCATGACGCTATCGATTGGGACCCAGCTCAGCCAGGATGGTCCCCCATCAGAGGAGCGGTTATAACCCAATATGCTTTGGTTCCCAATATAGAAGGCGCTCGAAGCCACCGCCTGAATTTGTCCGCTGCGGTCGACAGTCACATAGGGCCAAAGCATCGTAGCAGTGCCCATTCTCTCGGGCATCGGGTAAAAATCGAAATAACCCTGGCCGGGCGCGGCGTCCACTGCGCAATAGAGGGATTCAGATCCCACATTGGCCCTGTGTGAAACGATCACGGCGCGGCCATCAGGCATCAGGGCCATTTGCGGGAAGCCATACCGGCCCAATACTACCTCACCAAGCCACTGGCCGGACGGAGAAAGATAGTCATAGACCAGATTCCGCGTGCTATTGCTATTAATGCCTTTCATCCAGGTGAAATGCACGCCGCCGGCAGTATCAGCGGCGACCCTGGTGCCGATGGAACAGAGCGACTGGAGATCATACTGCGTGAATCCCACCGTATCGCCGGGGGAGTTGGCGAGGGCTTTGGGAACGACGCAAATTGCCCCGACCGAGGCCGCGATGGTAACGATCAGAATTTCGGTTATCCGCCTCATATACATCTCCTTTAGGCCCTGATATACCATTCTCGGAGATTAAGTTGTTCTATTTCAGGGCGTCTACAAGACTGCGGACACGGCATGCCGTGTCGCTACTTGAGCAGAACCATCCTCTTGCTTTGATAATTACCGTCAATATTCAAACGGCAGTAGAATACTCCTGACGAAATATCGGCAACGTCCCAAATAATGTCATAATGGCCGGCATCAAGGCTCTCGCGAAGCAAGGTCGCCACCCTGGCCCCGGTGACGTCGAAAATCTCCAGTTTCACCATCCCGGCGCAAGCCAGCTCGAATGAAATTGTAGTCCGGGCATTAAAGGGATTGGGGTAGTTTTGGTGAAGGGTGAAATTCCGCGGCAGGAATTCATTGTCATCAAAGCCGGTTTGATGAAAGAAAGGCAAGGCGCCCATATCGGCACGGGTGCTGTCAGGATCAAGCGGCGAGTCGGGATCGCCAGAATCAATGCATGGTGAGCCGAAAAGCAGGTGGTAATCGGCTATCGAGGTATCCGCGAACATCGGGTCGATGCTGATATTTCCGGCGCCAGGGAAAACGGCGCCAATGTCACTATAAGAAATTTCAAACCCGCCGCCAAAATTGCCTAAATCGGATCCTCTGTTGCCCCAGATTATGGAATTGACAACTGTCACATTTGAAGCATCTGAATATATTCCGGCCGGCTCCCAAAAATGATAGGGGGGAACGAATGGATTATTATATTGTGATTCGTTATTGGCGATTGTGCAATTTACTATGGTGGGATTGGAATTGGTGCAATATATGCCCCCGCCAAATGAGGGAACGGCAGTACCTCCGGAAGTGCGGTTATGGACGATAATGCACCGCTCAACGATGGCATCGGAATTTTCGAGATAGATTCCTCCACCGTATCCGGGATCCCAACCAATGATGTAACATGTTGCGACATTCCGTTGTATCTGACATTGACTGATTCGCGGATTGCAATTGTAGAAGGACAGGCCACCTCCGCTGAAGAATGAGATGTTATTTCTAATACTGCAATTCTCAATTGCAATATCGCATCCCGTAATTCTTATGGAGCCGTTATGGTAGTTCTCGGTTACAATCGATTGAATCACGCAGAACTTCATCCGCGAAGAGTCGTCAGAATTTCGGAAATCGATGCCTCGCCAATGGGCGTCACCTACCCCCGTGAAAATGATCGAATCGGATTCGATTCCGACAGCCAAGAAGACGGCATTGGAATCGACAACCATCCTGCATCCGGGTGAAGCCTCGACTCGAACCCCCGGCTCGATCAACAGGGTTGATTCCGGCGGCACCCGACAATTGCCGATCATATTGTAGGGGCTGCCGTCGAGCGACCAGACACCCCAGACGTCACCGGAAATATCGGTTCCATTCGCTGGGGTGGCCACCACAATTGCCGCGACAATGCTGAGGATCAGAAACCTGGTCATATTTGCATTCATGTTGAAAGCTTCACTATTTCAGAAGCATGCACCTCCGGGCGACCACGCTCTTGCCATCGCCCAGCGTAATGAAATACGTCCCGGAGGCCAGTCCCCCGGCATCCCAGACAACACTGTAATGGCCGGCATCGAGGGGCTTATGCAATAGCGCGGCAACCCTGGCCCCGGTGATATCGAAGACCTCAAGCTTAGCCATCCCCGCGCGATTTAGGTCGATGGAAATCGTAGTCCGGGCATTGAAGGGGTTGGGGTAGTTCTGGGAAAGGGTGAAGTTGCTCGGAATCGATCCCGGTTCACGGGTTCCGAGAAGCGCCACGGGGTAGCCATAATAGAGCATGAGGTGAGCGGGAGCGCCGTACCCGCGATAGCCAACATAAAATATATGCAGGTAGTCATCGGCCAACTCGGCCATCGAGGGGTAAGTTTCCGAATAGCAGTTCGG
>MEWP01000072.1 GCA_001775395.1 candidate division Zixibacteria bacterium RBG_16_53_22
TACTCCAGCTCCCCGTTCATTTTTTTACCCTGTATTTTATCAGTGTCCAGACAGCTTCAAGGCCGTCCCAGGCGTTTATCTTCTTGCCTTCTGCCATGGTTCGAGGAAAGTAACTTATCGGAACCTCCATTATCTTTATCTTCCGCCTGGCGATCTTGGCTGTCACCTCGGGGCAAAATTCGAATCTCGTACATGTCAAATTCAGCGACCTCAAGAGAGCCGTCTTTATCATCTTATAACACGTCGGCTCGTCGGTTATGGATATGCCGAAGAGCATATTGGCGACAACGGTCACAAGTTTGCCTCCCCAGAAATACCGCCGATACGATATCTTATAGTCCTTGTGCAGAATTCGCGAACCGTATACAACGTCGACACCTTCATTCTCCATAACAGCGAGCATGGTCACGAAATCGTTCGGATCGTATTCCAGATCAGCGTCCTGGATCACCGTGACCAAGCCTGTCGCAACCTTCAGCCCTTCCCTGATAGCGCTTCCCTTACCGCCGTTCTCCTTATGAATTACTACTAGTCCATCGATTCCGTCAAGTATTTTAGACGTCGTGTCGGTCGAACCGTCATCGACTACAATGATTTCCTTTTCGATCGGAACCGCCTTGACACGCGATACAATCTCTGCTATCGTGCTTTCCTCATTATAAACTGGAATTATCACGGATAGTTTCATCAGGTCCCGACTGTTCTAAGCGAGAAATGCTCTCGCCTCAGATAATATAAACCCAACAGTGTCACGGGCAAATACTGGCAGAGCCAGAGGACTATTGAAAACGAAAGAGCCTCGCCCTTGGATATGCCGAACAGCCCCATGGAATCAGCCATCGGCCCGATAGCGGCTATCGAACCACCCCCAAATACCGGGGCAGTCAAGGCGGCCGCTTTGGCCTTAAGCCAGGTCATCTGGCTGCCCAGAAGATTCAATTCATTCAGCGTGGCGAATGCCCCGATCGTGGCAGCCTGGAAAACCCCTACGAATCCCGGGGCCGAGGGCAACATGACTCCGGCCGCAACAAACAAGAGCAGAATAAACGAGGCGGCAACGTTGGGGCGCAGACCAAATGCCATAAAGACGAAATAATTGGATAAGGCCGTCACAATCCATATCACCGCCGACCACAGCGCGATCGACATCAAAGTCCCCGGATTCTTGATTACATTAAGGCCATTGGCGAATTTCGTGATTATCGACTCGGCTGTTTCGGTCAGCCTGGCAGGAAGAAACGAAAACACCAGCACCGCAATTCTGGTCAGAAAGGCCGTCTTTTGTTTCAGAAGGACCAGCAACGCGATGATTGCGACATTAACCCCAAGTGTGATGTAGCCGAATTTCTTGACCGCCGGCGGAAACGGAATAAAGAGAATCACCAGCCAGAACATTGTCAGAAGCGACAAGCTGTCGAAAACCCTCTCCAGCACAATCGAGGCGAAAATCGAGGACCGGGATTGGCCGCTCTTGGCGCCCAGCGAGTAGGCCCTGACAACCTCGCCGAGTCGCGCCGGCAAGAGGTTATTGGCCATGAAGCCTATCATCACCGATGGAAACAATTGGGTGGCCTTGAATGAATCTAACGGCCGAAGCAGGTAACGCCATCTTTCGGCCCTCATGATCAATGTCAATATCACGAACGCCATATTGGGCAAGATGAGAAGATAATTAGCGTGTTTGAGGGAATAGTAAATTTCGACAATGCGTACCCGCCGGAAAGCCAGGTAGACGAAAATCGCGCTTATCAGAATACCAAGGATGAAATTAAGCCGTCTTTTCACCGTTTGAAACAATCCTCTTTAATATATCCTCGGTCGCCCGGGCGGTCTTGTCCCATGAGAAGTTGGCGGCCCAGCGCAGTCCGCCCATCTCCAAAGCGCGTCGAAATTCGCAATCGGTAAGCATTTTTATGGCCATTTCGGCAAACTGTTCCACGTTTCCGAACTCGAACAGAAGCCCGGATTTCCCCTCCTCAACCGAATCTTTCAGGCCAGGGACACGGGCGGCCAGCACCGCGGTTCCACAGGCGTTTGCCTCGATATTGGTCAGGCCCCAACCCTCCTTGAGCGAGGGATAAACCGAAACATGGGCGCGCCTGAGATATGAGATTTTTTCGGCTTGCGGGATGAAACCTTTAAACTCCACGGCATCATCCAGGCCGTTGGACGATGCCAATCGCTGGAGATCGGGCTGATGGTCCCCGGAGCCTATGACAACCAGGCGTGAATTGGGAATCGCAGCCCGGATTAGAGGCATGGCCTTTATGGTGGTTTCGATGTTTTTATATTTTTTCAGGCGGCCGACGTACACCAGGGTGGGAACATCGAATTTGGGGACGGCGGGGTCGAACCTATAAACATCCTTATCGATACCGCATTCAACCACATGAATATTCTCCTTGGGAATTCCGCGCTTCTCCACCTCATCCGCGGTCGATTTGGAAATTACCATGAAGCGATTATTCTTGTAAACGCTGGGTACCGGCTTTTCGGCCAGGTAGATATAGGTACCAAGCACGAAATTTATTTCCTGGAAGATCGTGTCGGCGAAAAGGTGCGGTATGACAACCAGGGTCGGCAAATTCTGGTACAGGGGCGAGAAGAAAGGAATCTTGTTGATGTCCTCGATTACGGTGTCATACCGATTGGCATTGACAAGTCGCCGCATGGCAAACGGCGCCACGAGGTTGAAATTGAACCGCGAGCCGGAACGATAGATCATTATTCCCGAGGTATTATCGGTGCGCGTGCCGCCGGGGAAATTCGAACACAAGAGGTCTACCTGGTGGCCATATTGAACCAGCCGCTTGAGAATCTCCTCAAGGTGGACCTCCGCCCCGCCGGCCTGCGGATTCTTCAAATCCTGCCAGTTTAGCGCCAGTATTCTCATTTCATCCCCGTGAGATTTTCGGGTGTCCGGGCCGTCTTGGCCAGCCGGTCGACCATATCGTCAACCCGTTGTAGAAGCGCCGGATTGCCGCTGTTTTTCGATCGAAAGGCCTCGATAGCCTCATTGGCCGAGGCGGTATCAGCCTTACCATAATGAATGATTAAGAGGTTATTCAAGGCAGAGAACGACCCCGGAAATCTATCCAGGGTAATGCGCAGAAACTCGGCGGCAGACCCGGGATCTTTCGACATCATTAAGTCCTGGGCGACAGCCAGGCTGGCCCTCTCGCCGTTGGCGGCATCCATTTCGGCCATTATCGGACCTATTTGATCGAATTTGCCGAGGCGGGAGTATAACTTGAAAAGGTAGGCGTATGCCTGCCACATGTACGACGGCGGGCGAAGATCAATCGCGGCCTCGGCCATTACCAGAGCGGAATCCGAATGCCCTTTCCTTTCGTAATCATCGACAACCTGAAAGATGGCCGCAACATAATTGGATATCAGACGATAGTCGTTGTCATCCTTGAAAACCTCCGCGCCGCCGATTCCACGGAAATGCGATCGGTCGGTGAAAATCCTGAAGCCGACCTCCGCATTGACCCGGTCCCTGCCACTGGTCTCCACCACCCTGAGGACCATACCTTCCAATATCAGATGATCACCCAGTCCGAGTTTGTTTTCGTCAGCTACTGTCATGGCGAAATATACCGGCGGATTCCATTGATTTTTCTGGGCGTTGGTGATAATATGCTTGACCATTTCATCCTGAACGCGCCAAATCCTGTCATATCCCTGGATTCGCACCGGCACCAGGTCCGCGATCTCCTTATCGGTCAGCGAGATTGGGACACCCATCTGGTCTTTCAACTGATGGACATACCAGGGTGTGTTCAGCAGGCTCAAATTAACTACGCGCACATCCTTTCGGACCTTGTCGACTTCCTGAATGAACCAGAGCGGGAAAGTGTCGTTATCGCCGTTTGTGAATAATATGGCCCCCTTGTCGCACGACTGGAGCAAATTATAGGCATAATCCCAGGGGATATAATTATTACTGCGGTCGACACGATCATAAGTGGCAACAGCGGTGTGAATCGGCAGGAAAGTGGCAATCAGCATCGAGCCCGCCAAGATTGGCATCGAGAATCTTCGCAGGCCGGCCCGAGGATGGGAAGCGAGCCCGCTGGCCCACTCCAAGAACGCCGTCAGGCCAACACCTATCAGAATGCCGAATAGCATAAAACCGGGCGTATAAAAGTAGTCCCTGTCTCTGACCTCGGCGATGGGGGCGATCAGCTTATTATGCGCGCCATCGGAGAAATTCAAATAGAAAACCAGCCCGGCCGTGCAAAGAAGGGTCGCGAAAATGATAAAGGCCCCATCGGCTTTGGAGCGTCTGTAAGCCTCCATTATTCCGGCCAGGCCGAAAATAAGAATGTATACAATCCAAAGGCTGAATCCGAAACCGGCCCCGCTGCCGGCCGGCGACTTTTTCCCATCAATAATAGTCAGCCTGGCATCGGGCGAGGAGAATTGCTCGGTCAGCAGGCCAAAGAGCCCGAAATTGGGGTTTGAAACGAATTGACTCTGCCAACTTCCGCGCCGGGTAAACATGCGGGTGACCATCGATTCCTGGCCATACTGCTTGCGCTCCAGAAATCCCTTGAAGCGGGCCCAGTCGGATGGGTCATTTTCATTGATGGCCGGTTTCTGGGCAGCGCGGATAGGAATATAAAGCTGGGTTGAATAGCCGATCGCGCCAGTGGCCATGATAGCAAGCGCCAGGCCCCAGATTCGCACCGTGGCCGACCGCGTCGCGCGGGCCGACAGGAACATCGCCGCCGATCCCAGGGTCGCCAGACCGATAATGACGAAGAACGATTCCAACTCCATGGCGCTGATATCGATACCCACGACTCCGAGGATCTGGGTTTGAATCGGCACGGCATAAAGCACAAAAAGACACAATATGATCCAAACCGGCCAGCGCGACAGGCCTCCCTTTACATAATCGATATAAGCCATATAGAGCGCCACGGGGAAACAGACTATGAAAGTGGTCATGTGTATGCCCAACGAAAGCCAGAGAAGATAGGTTATCAGGATCAACAGGCGATCGTTTCCGCGTTTGTCATAATTTTCGGCCCAGACCATAGCCAGGTAAATGACAATGAGCATGATAAGCATCGAGGGGCCGTAGACCTCGGCTTCGACGGCGTTGCTCCAAAAAGTATAGGAGAATCCCATGATCAACGAACCGGCCAGCGCCCCGAATCCGAGCCCGATCCTGGGGAGGCCGGTGGGCATCTCGGATTTGCCATTGAGGGTCAATCGAAGAATCAGCCAATAGGCAACAAAAACGGCCGCCGCCGAGCTTAGAACAGAAATCAGATTCACGCGGACAGCAATATCTCCGGCGATTGGCAGAAGAGTAAATAACCGTCCCAGTATCACATAAAGCGGATTACCCGGCGGATGGGGCACCCCCATTATATAAGACGTTGCAATGAATTCGCCGCAATCCCAAAAAGAAACCGTGGGAGCCTTAGTCGCGTAGTATAACAGGAAGCTCACAATTGCAGCCGCTAACGACAAAAGAAGAAAATACTTATCTTTATATAGCTTCATTGTCAATAATCAAGGCACTCGATACGGTCCGATATCCAATCCACCATTCGACAATTATTTGAAACGCTTAATATCGTAAAACACGGTCGTCCCAATCCTGTTGAACACCGGAAGACGATCGAAGAAGTCGGACAAGGTGACATCCAGTTTGGAATTTCTGAAAAGCCTCAGCGGAGGCAGCCGGAATGATAGTATCGTCCATTTATGCCTGGCGAAATCGCCGGCGAATATTCGCTCCACGGCGCGGACATCGAGTTGAACCTCATCCGGCGTGAAACATCCGATCAGCTTCTTGACGAATCCGGCGCCCATGATTTTCATCACCAAAAGGCGCAGGGTGTAATAAATGAAGTTGATGCTCATCCTGTGCGGCTCACAAATGAAGATGCGCCCGTTTGGCCGGCAGACCCTGGCCGCCTCCAACAGCGATTTCACCTGGTCGGGCAAGTGATGCAAAATGCCAACGAAGATGATGAAATCAATGGCCTTGTCCTTGAAAGGGAATACCTGGGCATCGACAATGGCCCGCGTGGAGGGCGGCTCATTCTTTTCGACAAGCGACTTGGTGATGTCGGTTACGATCATCATGTTATCTTTATTGAAGCGGTGGGCATGTTCCGATATTCCGCATCCCAATTCCAGTATTACGGCATCCCTGAGATCCAGCGAGGCCATATATTTATCGACCTCGGCCTTCAAGCGGCGAGTATACGGCCGGGCCATGAGTTCGAGGTAGGCCTCGGTGTCGTCGAAAGCCTTTATTTCAGTCTGTAAACGAACGTCGCTCATAATTTTAAAAGGCGCCTCGAGTTAGGAACGAATTCATAAATTTAATCATAATCGTACCGATGTCAACCCTAAATGGCTCACACTTCCTTGCTCAGGGCATCCAATACCCCGTTAACGAACCGCCCCGAATCGGCCGAACCATAGGCCTTGGCGAGCTCTATAGCCTCATCGATGGTAACTTTCTTGGGGATATCGGGGAAATAATTAAGCTCCGCCAGGCCGAGGCGCAGGATATTCTTGTCGATCAATGCCAGGCGTTGAAGATCCCAATTGTCGATGTGCTTCGAGATTATACCATCGAGACCGCTAATATTCTCGGTTGTTTTCTTGAGAAGCGCCATTGCGAATTGGGCGCCGTCGTCGTCGAGCTCGTGGCGCTCCCTGGAATAAGGAAATATGTCCTCGATAGTGACATCCCCCCTTATCTCGTAAGTATACAGGCATTCCAGGACAGCTTCCCTGGCCTTGCGGCGCTGACCCATCCTATATCTTCCCGTAGAGGTTGACCATCTCGATAGCGGTCAGGGCGGCTTGAAAGCCCTTGTTTCCCTGCTTGGTGCCGGCTCGCTCAATAGCTTGCTCCAGGGTGTCGGCCGTAATGACACCATAAATTGCAGGGTACGATTTTTCAATGCCGATGCGGGCAATTCCCTTGGCCGATTCCGACGCGATATAATCGAAATGCGGAGTCTGGCCACGGATGACCGCTCCCAAGCATATGACAGCGTCATATTTCTTGGGATCCGCGAGCTTGCCGGCCAGATACGGAACCTCGAAAGAACCCGGTACCCAGACCACCGTGATGTCGTCCGATTTTGCCCCGTGACGGATCAGGCAGTCGATCGCGCCGTCTTTGAGCCTGGTGGTAATGAAGTCGTTGAACCTCGATACGATGATTGCGAAGCGCTTGCCGGCGGCATTAAGCTCGCCGCCAATTTCGTGCACCATGATTCACCTCTCATTTTATTTTCTTTAATGAACCGTCGTCTAATATATCTATCAAATGACCCAGTTTATCGCGCTTGGTTTCCAGATAACGAGCGTTATGCTGGTTGGGTGGAATCTGGAGCGGCACCCGTCCCGTGACCTTGAGATTATACCCCTCCAGCCCGACAATCTTCTTGGGGTTGTTCGTAATTAGCCGGATCGTGGTCAGGCCGAGGTCCGCCAAAATCTGCGCCCCGATTCCATAGTCGCGCAGGTCGGCGGGGAAACCCAGTTCCACGTTGGCCTCGACCGTATCGCGCCCCTCGTCCTGAAGCTTGTAAGCCAGAATCTTGTTGGCCAGCCCGATTCCCCGTCCCTCCTGCCTCATATAGAGGACGACACCGAGCCGCTCGTTTTCGATCAACTCCATGGCCGCGGCCAATTGGTCTCCGCAATCGCAGCGGCACGAGCCAAAAACGTCGCCTGTAAGGCAGGACGAGTGAACTCGCACCATGACATCCCGCTTGCCGCTGACCTCGCCCTTTTCAATTGCCAGATGGTGATGATCGTCGACCGAGCTGCGATACAGGTGTAGTTTGAAATCGCCGTGGCGGGTCGGAAAATCGACCGAGACCACCCGCTCGACCAGCTTTTCGTTTATGCGGCGATATTTGATAAGCTCCTCGACACTGACGATTGGCAAGTCATGGTCCTTGGCAAGTTGCAGAAGCTTCGAGCGGCGCGCCATGCTCCCGTCGTCGTCGAGAATTTCGCAAAGCACGCCATACGGTTCCAGCCCGGCCAGCCGGCAAAGATCGACCGTGGCCTCGGTGTGGCCGGCCCGTGTCAAGACCCCACCCGGCATGGCCTGGATCGGGAAGATGTGGCCCGGGCGCCCCAGGTCTTCCGGCTTGGTGGCTTGATCAGCCAGGGCCTTGATGGTGGCGGCGCGATCGTGGGCCGAGATGCCGGTGGTGGTGCCCTTGACAGCGTCGACCGAAACCGTGAAGCGCGTGCCGTGAAGAGCCGTATTGACCTGCACCATCGGGGCGAGCTCCAGCCGCTGAAGCCGTTCGAACGGCATCGGAACACATATCAACCCTCGCCCGTACTTGGTCAGGAAATTGACCTTCTCCGATGTTATAAACTGCGCGGCCATGACCAGGTCCCCCTCATTTTCGCGACCCTCGTCATCGACCACGATTATCATATTGCCGGCCTTGATGGCTTCGATTGCCCGGTCGACTTTGGAAAATTCAGACATAATCAGAATCCATGCTCCTTCAAGAACTCGATCGTTATACATGGTGGTGTCGGGTCGCCTGACCCGACACGAAAGGCTGTCGGCTGAGGCCACCTCATTTGAGCCAAATGGCCGACAGCACCTCTGGTTTCAGAATCCATGCTCCTTCAAGAACTCGATCGTTATACATGGTGGTGTCGGGTCGCCTGACCCGACACGAAAGGCTGTCGGCTGAGGCCACCTCATTTGAGCCAAATGGCCGACAGCACCTCTGGTTTCAGAATCCATGCTCCTTCAAGAACTCAGTAGTTATCCTGTTCTCATGTTTATCATCCCGCGATATCAATTGATTTATGTATTTCGCGATAATGTCAAATTCCAGGTTGACTGTATCCCCCGCCTTGCGATACTTGAAAATTGTGTTCTCAAGCGTGTGCGGTATCACCGCCACCTGGAATGATGACGGCTCCACTCTAACGATAGTCAGGCTGACACCGTCGACAGCAACAGAACCCTTCTCGATCAGAAATCTCTCATATTCGCGCGGATAGTCGAACGTGTAAAGAGTGCTGCCGTCCCGCGGCGTGATATTCGTGATTCGAGAGATGCAATCGACATGCCCCTGGACAATGTGCCCATGCAGGAGATCGGCCGGGGAAAGCGGGGTTTCGAGATTGACCAGCGAGCCTCGCACAAGCTCGTCCAGATTGGTGCGCGAGAGCGTCTCGGCAATCGCCTCGACCCGAAAATAATCCGGGCCGCGAGAGACCACAGTCTGGCAGGCGCCGTTGATCGCAACCGAGGCGCCAATGTCGAGCCTGGGCGTGACCTTGTGGGCCTCAACCTCGATTTGCAGGTTCGTGCCCTGCCGGGTCAGGGATTTGATCTTCCCGATTTCGCTTATTATCCCCGTGAACATCCTATCTCCAGACCGGGTAACCGCTCATTATGCAATCCGGCCCCGATTTTGTAAACTCAACGCCATCCAGCCTGACAGCATTGTCCAATCTTCTTATACCCAGGTCTCCAATGGCATCGATCCCTTTGCCAATTATCATCGGCGCGACACAGACCACGATCTTATCGGCCTGGCGTTGCTTGAGGAACGATGTCAGGACCCCACCGCCACCCTCGACAAGCATATTCATGATACCCATGCGACCCAGTTTTATACGCAAATCGTTCAGGTTGAGTCCGGCGCTTCCCTTTCGTACGTTTATAACTTCATAGCCGTTGCGGACGTTTATGGAAACTTTCCCAGAGGTGGCAATATAGGTCTGCGATTGCCCGTCGGTGAAGATGTCACGGCTTCTCGGAAATCTGCCTGAGGCCGACAATACAATGCGAATCGGATTCTTGCCTTTGACCAGGCGGGTGGTGAGCTTGGGATTGTCCTTGCGAAGAGTGCCGCTGCCCACCAGAACGGCGTCGCTTACAGCGCGCAGGCGATGCGAGAAAACCAGCGATTCCTGCGATGATATCCATTGCGAATGGCCGCTCGACGTGGCGATACGGCCATCGAGGCTCTGCGCGAATTTCAGGGTCACAAAAGGCAGGCCGGTGGTGATATATTTAAAATATGGACGGTAGAACTCTCTGGAGTAATTTTTCATGACGCCATCTACGACCTCGATTCCAGCATCTCTGAGCTTGCCATAACCGCTTCCCGAAACCACCGGATTGGGATCGCACGTGGCGCTGACGACTTTGCTTACGCCGGCCGCAATAAGGGCATCGGCACAAGGCGGCGTTTTACCGAAATGGGAACAAGGCTCGAGCGTGACGACCAGCGTGGCCCCGCGAGCATGTTCGCCGGCCTTCTTGAGGGCCTCTATCTCAGCGTGCGGCAGGCCGGCTTTGCGATGGTATCCGGCGCCAACGATTTCACCATTCTTGATTAGAATAGCGCCGACCGGCGGATTGGGCGAGGTATATCCCAGCCCCTTTTCCGCCAGGCAAAAAGCCTTTGCCATCAGCCTTTCGAATGCGGATTGCGGATTGCGCGGACGGGTCCGACGGGGCCGGGAGGGTCCGTCTGGACGGATTTCGGAATTCCGCACTCGGTTTTCCGTATTTGTTAATCCCTCATTCTTCACTTATTATTCCCCGTTCCCCATTCCGGATTCCTCAGCATCAATCTTTATTTCTTCATATCGCATTCCGCAATAAAAAAACCCCGTCCTTCGGGGTAAATTGAAATCAGGAAAGTGCCAGGTCTGAAGGCCTGACACCACCGTGTGGTTAGGGTTGTCTTCTCCCATCCGGACTGTTACCGTCGGCACCGGGATTTCACCGGTTCAAGTCGGACCCCGCACTCGTCCCGCATCCGCCTTTGGCGAAGCGGGGACTCGGCAGGGGTAAACGTCGCGGGCTGTCACCGCCGGTCGAGGATTTTCGCCTCACCCCGAAGACAATTCATTATATGCAAAAGCGCTGCACAAGTCAAGAAATGTTATGGGGCATTAGGTATTCATGTTGAGGTAGGGGCACAGCCCATACGGGTCTAGGGCGACATGCCGTGCCCGCGAAGCCGTGGCGGATGGGGCCGTCCGCCCGGGGAATAAAAAGGCCGCCCATGTGGACGGCCTTCAGATTTATCGTGGTCGGTCACTCAGCGTTTCGAAGCCGGCATTTCCGTTCCCGGTGGAGCGATTGCCGGGCCTGATGGCGGACAATCCTCGCACCATCCTAACGACGGCTGCAATTCCTTCAAGAAAGCCACGAAGAATGTGATGTCGATGCCATTATAGGCGCAATTGCCGTTGACATCGCCGGCCACATACAGCATGCCGTGAGGCGGACAATCGCATTGATCCGGCGGCGGCGCCCCGCCCTTAAGAAAGGTGACACTGAATGTAACGTCTATGCCGTTGGCCGCGCCATCGCCGTTGACATCGCCCGGCATATAGCGGCATCCGCCCATCATGGTGACAAACACCAATAGCGAATCGTGGTATTGGCCATCGTAGGCAATCACCTCGAATGAGGTGTCGCTTGAGCCGACCGGCGGCATCCCCATAATGGCAGGGCCGGAAACGCTCATCCAGGCCGCGTAATGGGCAAAGCTGATTAGTGGCTCTGTGCCGTCGGGGTCGATGGCCGTGCCAAGATAAAAATAAGGAATGTCGATTTCGGCTGTGTCTTCTGATGCGGATGTTATGATCGGCGCATCATTGACCGCAATGACATCGACCGAAACCACCTGCGTATCCGAGAGCGCGCTATCTGATGCCACTATCGTGAATGACGTATCGACAAAACCTTCCAGCGGCGTGCCCGAGATGGTATCCCCTACAACAGCCATCCACGACGGCCGCTGCGGGAAAGATATGCTCGGCGTAGTGCCATCCGGGTCGGTCGCGGTGGCGACGTAACTGAACGGAATGTCCTCAGTGGCGGTAGCGTTGGGCGCCGATGTTATCTGCGGCGGGCTATTCGGCATCTGCACAACGACCGTTACAATCAAACTATCAGCAAGCAGACCGTCCGATGCAATTGTCATGAAGCTGGTGTCGGGCGCGCCTACAGGCGGTGTACCCGATAATGTATCGTTGTGCGGAACAAGCCACGAGGGGTAATTGGCGAAGGTGATCGTTATGGACGGTCCGTCTATGTCCAAAGCCGTGCCGACATATGCAAAAGGCTGGCCCCCAACGGCGGTGTCAGTTGCGGCTGATGTTATTACGGGCGCATCATTCACGGGCAGAACATCGACTGTTACAGCCACTGTGTCTGCCAGCGACCCATCGGACGCTATCACATTGAATGTCGCGTCGCCATCGCCATTCAGCGGAATCCCCGATATCACATTTCCCGCGGGCGCCAGCCAGGCCGGGTAATCGGCGAAACTAATCGTCGGCGTGGTGCCATCGGGGTCATTCGCGGTACCAGTGTAATTGAATTGCTGGTCCTCGACAGCCGTGGCGGTATCGACTGAAGTAACAAGCGGGGCATCATTTACAGGGATGACATCGACGGCCACGATCAGGGTATCGCTCAGGCCGCCATCGGAGGCGATGATTCTGAACGTTGTATCGACGTAACCTTCAAGCGGCGTGCCCCTGACCGTATCCACTGTTGCGGTAAGCCAGGCGGGAAGCTGATCGATCGCAATCGACGCGATGGCGCCCTCGGGATCATATGCCGCCGCGATATAAGTGAATGAAACGTCCTCGGTCGCGGTGACTGCCGCCGGCGATGTTATCACCGGCGGGTCGTCCACAGCCAATACAATGAGGGTGACGAGTTGTGAATCCGCAAGCGCGCCATCCGAGACGATGGCCAGAAACGATGTGTTCGCGGCGCCCTCAGGGGTGGTGCCTGAGATCGTCGCTCCGGACGGTATCAACCAGGCAGGAAATGCCGCAAAGCTGTAACTTAGGGTTGGATTATCGGGGTCAGTCGCCGTGGTGGTGTAGCTGAACGCCTGATGCTCCGATGCGGTATCCCGATCCGCGGAGGTGATCGCGGGCGGATCGTTCACGGCTGTCACCGTGACCGCCACCATTTGGGTGTCGGCCTTGTAGCCGTCGGATGCGATAATCCTGAATGACGTATTGCCGTCACCCTCGAGCGGTGTACCTCGGATAGTGTCTCCTAAGGCATTCATCCATCCGGGGTAATTGCTGAACGCAATCGCCGGCACGACGCCATCCGAATCCGCAGCGGCGGCGATGTATGAAAATGCGATATCCTCGGTGGCGCCGGCCGTTGCCGGGGATGTAATGACCGGCGGATGGTTGTAGCGCCCCAGGACAGGCGAAACATCGCTGGTGTCGTTGGGCGTAACTGCTATGCCGGTGATGGTTGTATCATTGTAATCGTTTTTTCGGAAGGTGACATTGTAGTTTGTTGCCGCCAGGCGGGAGGCATAGTATCCAGCGGAATTAGTATAAAGCGAATCAACCGCGAGGATAAGCGGCCCTCCCCTGCCCTCCGAGAGTTGTTTGATGCCTGTCGACATGACAAACATGGAATTATTAATGATGACAATGACGCTTTCGATCGGGACACTGCCCGAATCCCGCACCACCCCTGCAATCCATCCAGGAAGTTGCTGCATGACAACATTGACAGTAGTTGTATCACCCGGGGTGATATTTACTCCGGTTATCGTCGTATCGCGGTAATCGGGATTTGTATAGAATACGTTGAAAGCTCCGTCGGCAAGGCCGTTGATTCGATACAGACCGGCGGCGTCGGTGGTATCCTCCTTGCCGGAGCCAACCGCCACTACGCGGACGTTGGCTATCGGCAGTAATGGCCCGCGAGTGACAGTCCCCTTTACGGTTCCCGGCAGCCGTTGCATCAGGACATCGAGCGTCGTGGTGTCATTTGATGTCACCACGATCCCTGCCAGGGTCGTGTCACGGTGGTCGAAATGCGTGACCGTGACCCCATAGGTGTTCTGCGGGACGCTCATCGAGTACGAGCCGTTTGCGGCGGTTGTATCCCAGCCGTTGTCCCCTCCGGACGCGGCATGCACAAGAGCACTGGCGACAGGGCCGTTGATATCGGAGATGACACCTGCTATTATGCCGTTGCGAATAGTATCGCACTGAACGGTGGTTACTTTTATATCGTCTATATTCCAACCGCAGAATTGCCAGGAGCCGTCGGTCGTTCCCAGGCCAAAACGTATTCTGAAATTGGCATTGTTGTTGGCATAAGGCGAGACGTTATATCTTTGCTCGCTCCAGGCCGATTCATCAATTGTGGAATTAGCTGGATTTTGAAACAAGTTGGTCCATGTCGAACCGTTATAGGCCTGCAGGAAAGCATCATCATATATCCCCTGCTCGACACCGAGCCATCTCCAGAATGTGAGGCTGATATTATTCTGACCCGAGCAATTGATAATCGGCGATGTTACCCATTGCGTCGAGGTGATGCCGGCGCTGTAATCACCGCCGGTTCCGGCAGTATTATCATTACCCAGGACCCTATTATCGCCAGACGGACTATGATCCGTCGAGGGGTCCGGGCTTCCATGCGTATCATCGCCCGCGCCCCCGGTGGCGGCGCTCATGGCCCACTCCGCCGTACCGCCAAGTCCGGACCACCCCAGGTTGGTGGAGAAATCATCCTGATAGAGTACGGTTACGCCTGTGCCGCTGGTTGTCGTGTAGAAGCTCGAGGGAGCGTTTTCGGGGTCGTTGACGGTGATGGCGCCGGTCGTCTGGGCGCTGAAGTAGTAATTGATTTCGGTGCGGCAGATAACCGCGGGAAAGACCGCATCGTAAACATTCGGCGAAATCTGCGTCATCGGAACCGTGACCCAGCCGGCACCAGCGTTATAATGCAGTTGCCCCGTATTGGGCTGGGGCGTCCCGGCAGCGCCTGTCACAACCACGCGACATGTGGTTCCCCCAAACGGATGCACAAATTCAGGGCGCCCATTGGGATATGAGAATACCAACAGGTCGAGCGGGGGGCAATCCATGTTATGTTCGCCAAAACCGGTGCATATCTCGGAATGATGAGGTGTGCCATTGCCGATATTGCCGTCATCATCGTCAAGAGTCAGATAATCTATCGTAATGCTCAGGCCGATTGAGGTTCCGGTGTGAAGCAGCATGGCGTTGATAGCCAGATTGGCGATTATATTTCTATAAGTGGTCGGATTTGTCAGGAGCAGTTCATTTCGGGTCTCCCAAACACATCCCGAAAGCAGTTGACCACAATAATGGATTTCATCGCTGCAAGGGTACTGTATCGAATTGACGGCATTGCGGAGAGCCTGGTTGCAGGGGCCGTAGAAGCCCCAGGCGGCGCCGGGATCGTCGGTAATCAACAGCCCCATGACATCGCCCATCCCCTCACCATACTGCCCCTGGCCGCTGCCGGCCATCTCAACCAGGTGATGCCCATATTCGTGATGCACGATGGTTGAGAAGGCTGTATTAGGATAGCCGCTGCCGGCGCTGCAAAAATTGATGGAAAAATCGAAATTATCATACCAGGCGTTGCCCGGACAATAGCCATCGGCCCTGTTGACATATACCGGGAAATCGACGTCGTTGTATATCCCCGGATATGTTGGATGAAATTTCAATGTATAATCGCGCACCAGATTGGAGTGGACATATGCATTGACCTCGGCGCGCGTATATTCCGTATTGCCCGGATTATGCAGGAAATTGGCCGGCCCGGGGGGCGTCACACTTTGGCTCAAATAACTCTCATTACCGGCATTATTCCACACCTGGAACCACTGCCCGCGAACATATGAAAATACCGTAACGGGCGAGCTTCCGCCATTGGGGATGACGTAATGCCCTGCCGAATCGGCAAATGCCGTGTTACCGCCGTTGATATATACCCTGGCCCACGGCATATCGGTCGAGATCTCACTGCCGCACTGCTCGGCCTTGAAGTTTTCCGTGGCGTAACCATCGACATTTCCGACCACGTCGACATCTATGATCATGTTCTCCTTGTATAAAATCTCACCTGTCAGCGGCTCAACGATATATTTGAATTTGTCGAGATCGGGAGGGGCGGCCGAGGCCGTGAAGAGCACTCCCAGGGCCGGCTCGACCTTCAATTCATCGATCCCGGCCCAGATGATTTGACGAGGCTCCGAAAAATCGACATATTGGGGATTTCTGGCCGCAAAGGCCTGCTGTGCCGCTTGAGGACTGATGGCGGCCGTGGTTTGATCAACGTGGAAATCGCCGAGATCCCTCAAGGCAGAGGCCGCCAGCACCAGTGGATACCCCGGCTCGTTGCGAACCAGCAATCGCAGGTCAGCCATGTAAACGGGAATACCCTCCCGGTATTGAGAATAATATACAAGGGTGAACTTGTAGCGCCCCTCCTCCTCGAGATACATTACCGGCAAGGTGTTGCCGTTCTGCACGACAGGGCTTACGGGTAAGAGCTCGGAAGGATCGACGCCGAATATCGGGGCATATTGCGCCGCGAATTGCTCAGCGGCCTCCTGCGGGCTGTTGCCCGAGCCGAACGATTGCCCATAGACACGTGTCAACCGGTCGGATTCATGATAGAGTCTGACAAAAGGATAACTTGACAAAAGTTGGTCGGTAGCGGCCTTTTTGGCCTGCAATGTCACCGCATAGCTTGCCGAATACAAAAGCAAGAGGGCCAGTACGAGAGCGGGAACGATGGCTTTCTTCATTGGTTCTCCCCGGCGTAAAGAGGCATTTGACGGTCTCGCAACGGAGCCCGAATACCCTGGATGGAATTATCTTCAAACAGGTCATGTCATTCAAATACGCGACAGAAAGTCCCCGGCACCCTCCCCCAAAACTCCAAATATCACCTACAAAGGAGAACTTTCAACCGAGGACACGGCAGTAGATTTGGTCCTTTCGAAATCCATCACCCACGAAGCCAATTAAATCAGCAAAATAATTATAAAGCAGGACTCAAAGTATGTCAAGAGCGATATATATCGAATGATGCTTGTCATGCGATAAGACAGACCAGGGCAGAAATTAAGACGGTATAAATCGCTAATTGGGCTGAAATTGAATCGTGATTGTGGCGGAGGGCAAGGGATTCGAATCCTAACTCCCCTCTTGGCTCGCAACGAGTTGAGTGATGGTGACTCTAAAATAGCACCAAATTATGAATCATCCCAGGACCCTTTGAGCCAGAGTGTGACAGAATCAGCTCTTAACTCAAACCCTCTGCCCGTCCAAATTCATCTGAACCGAAACACGCTTGTTCTGTTGATTCTCAGGATTTCAGCTGCGTATTTTAAAGGCCTGTTTGTACAGGCATCGGGCATAAATGTTATTTCACCAGAGACCAATGAGCGTGTACCATGTGCCACTCACCATTGGTCAGCCGGTACACATCTGTTGCTTTCCACGGAGGGCCTGGCTCACCGCCGATGCTGGAATGGTAACGCAGCGTACAGATGGCAATATCACCGTAGACTTGCACCTTGGGATCTACTATCTGGTAAGTGTGTGGCGGGTACTTCCCGACAAGAGATGTGAGGTAGCTTCGCATTTCTTCGAGACCGTCGATTCTCGTTTGAGCAGCGACGTCGTCAAAATATGTAACATCATCTGCGGAGATTTCGGAAAAACCGAGAGGATCTCCCGCAGCCCAACGATCGAGCCACTGGTGCTCCCTGGCAAGAATGGTCTGTTCGACATTCTTCTGTGACAGAGTGTCCTGTTTCACCTGGCACGAGGTGAAGATCGACAAAATAGAGAGGAGCAGAATGAAGTTTCTCATTGTTTGTTTTCCTTTCATTTAAGTTGTGGCACTATGCATAGGTCAATTTTTATTTATAGTACTGTCAATGCCAGTACAATTATGATTTTACCTTACATATATCACATTGACAAATATTTGAAACCTTTTTCTGCTAATTCTGTCGTAGTAAATAACGTTCCGGCTAACCTGCCGCGCCAATGGCCTTTACGCGCAGCGCCACGCCTTCTTGGGATAACATTCCGCCTGGCACTACAACGGCGGCGCGACGCTCACTTCTCCAGCAATCAGCATCAGTCGGCCATCGAGAAACTGCCGTTTTAGGTGAGACCAAAATGGTTATAAGTTATGGATATTTAGCCAACTTTATGGATTTGTAATGAGGGCCATGACCCCTTTTGAAACAACAATTCCCGCAAGTCTATCAACGGCTTGCGGGATATATTTTACAGCGGAGGGCGAGGGATTCGAACCCCCATGGCCTTGCGGCCGGCAGATTTCAAGTCTGCTGCCTTACCAGTTAGGACTAGCCCTCCAGAAACCCTGAATCCCACAATCACTTGGGACGACTGATATTACGTAATATCGGATAAATGGTCAAGGAATTTGGCAAATTTAAAACAGCCGCAATCCGGATAATTCATGCCCCGCGGAAATTTCTGCCTGTCGGATCAGAACTGATTTATTTGAGCATCATCATCTTTTTCGAGAAAGTCCTTTCACCCGCTATAAATCTGAAAAAATAAATGCCCGATGCGACAGATTTACCTTCTCCGGTTCGGCCATCCCATATCACCTCATGATACCCGGCATCCATCTGCTCGTTTTTCAGCGTTATCACCGTTCTGCCGAGAATGTCGTAAATCTTGAGATTTACATGCGATCGTGTCGGCAACCCGAATTTGATCTTGGTTAAGGGGTTGAATGGGTTAGGAAAGTTCTGGTATAGCACATAATCCACGGGCAGACGCGTGTTGGGGTCGTACGCGCCACTCATGCCGAAGAACTGGCTGAGAATAATCTCGCAGTTGGTCCTCAATTCCTGATTATTATGTCGATATGGGCGACCCGCAAGGTAAACAAAATCACCGGTGCTCTGCGGATGACGCCAGATGCCGGCGGCCCAGTCACTGACGTTCTGGGGCCGATAAATAATAGTCGTGTATGCGGCATCGATATTGACATAATCGGTGAAAGAATGACTACCGATTCTGCTGATATTGGTCAGAGGATTATAGACCGCCGCCAGGCCGCTGGGATTTTGGCCAGGATTTAATTCAGTTATATGCGCGTAATCTCTAAGCGCCGGAAATAAGAAATCGGCGCCAAAGCGGCACAGCAAGAGCATATTCCCACCGGATTGGAGGAAAGTAATAATCCTTCCCTGGTTTGAGTCCCAGATTTCGAAATCGCCGCTGAAGCTATTTCCCACCCAAATGATCGTCTCGAAAGCATCAAAGAGGACCGCCGGAAAATCGCCCGACCCAAGCACAGTTTCGGGAAATGGGCGTCCGCCTGCCGGCGGCACTACAAAGAGGTCCCAGAATTGATACGAGAAATAACCCGTGACCGACCGGTTTTCATAAAACTGCGTGATTTGGGTTCCATAAATGGCCCAGTCGACCCCATTGACGACGAGGATGCCGGTCCTCTGGGCGGCATGAGGATATGCAAATACCGTATCGGATGGGATGCTTTCAACGTTGAAAGTGCTGACAGAAACCAGATAGTAATTATATCCCACGCTGTTAATGACATTGGCATCATTATAAGCCGAGTCAGTCCCCGGAATGGTGGCAATCAGCGCAAAATCGCCGATGGACATCGGCCGCCGAAAAACCTTGATGTTCTGCAGCGGTACCTCGGGGCGGTTGATCCAGGTCAGAGTAACCAGGTTGTCGCCGGAAACGGCATCAACCAGCTCCGGCGGGAAAGGCCGTCCACCAATTTCGGAGATCTCGCGGGAATAATCGCCTTCCTGGCCGGCGAAATCGACGCAGGTCAGTTTGTATCTGTAGGTTGTCCCGGGGTCGATATCGTTATCGAGATAAAAGGCCTGCGAGGGAGGAAGGGTCTCGAAAAGCTGGTACGGCTGGCTGTTCAATGCCCGGTAGATTCTTACAACGGTGACATCTTCCTCGTCGATGTTGTCCCATGCCAGATATAATTGGTCGGCGTTGATGGATGTAACCGTCGCCCGCCACGGAGGCGAGGGAGCGGGGTCGCTGTAATAAGGGCAGTTAAACTCATCACGTAGAATTTTAACAAGCGTGCTCCTGATATCAAGGTTGGGCATATTCTTGAGATCAAACCCTATAAGGCATGATCGCGTTACTCCTCCCGGCCGATAAAAATGCGCTATAGGCTGCATATAACCGTAAGTTGGAGGACTGCCATCGATACTCAGTCCCTGGAGAAATATCGGTTGCGTATTAGGCCTGAGGCTGCAAACGAATGTGGCCTGGTCTATCTGATCCCCATTCTTGGCAACATCGATTTTCATCGAATCGGGAAACCCGGCTGCAGCGCCGATGGCCCAGGTAAACTCGGGCGAAATTTCCCAAGCATCGCAATTGCCAGTGGTAACTGAATCGATGCCAAACCAATCGAATTCAAAATCGCCGGCCTGGGGAGGCGCTGTATGCCAAACCCAACTGAGGATTTGAGATCCTATGGCGACAAGCAGGCCGCCGGAATTCATATATTGTCGAAGATTGCCGCCACCCACATCGCCCACTTCATACCACCAGGTCCCGTCGCTATTGCCGAATTCGGCGTCAGAGGCAAAAACAACAGCCTGATAGTCATCCAGCGCAGTCGTAGGGATCATACCGCTGTCGGCAATGACCCAGACGTCGTAATCGAAATTGTGAACGCCCCATCTTTCATAAATTCTGCGCATTTCCTCGTAAGGGATGTTATTCCCCCAGGGGTCATGCTCCTCGTAATCATCTACGAGTAGAACGCGGCCATTATAGTTGGGACCTGGCATCACCCGGACTTCCCCCGAATAGGGTGATTCGAATGCGCCTTCAATGGTGGTGGCCACGTAATAATAAATCTGATAGTTGGTCACGCCATTGTCCGTAAATACGGTATCCGGCGCATTTATTTGCCCAACCTGTGAATATGGGCCGCCAGTGTTCTGGCTGCGGTAGATCCGATAGGCATTGGCGTTGGTCACCCTTCTCCATGTCAACCGGACATAGTTTGAGCCGGGAAGCACCCTGACAATTGTCGGAGGTGGAGGCAGGGTGGAAACAGCCAGGGTATCCGAGGAAACGCTCTGGGCTCCACCGGAATCGACCGCCTGGATATAGAAATAGAACAGGTCTCGCATTGCGGGCTGATAGAGGTAGAAGGTGGTATCGATGAGAGCGCCGTTGATCATCGAGTAGGGGCCGTCAGGCGATGTCGCCGAGAAGATGTTATAGCCAACCAGGTCGTCATCCAGAGAGGCTCCCCAGGTGAACCGGATGTCATATCCGATAGTATCGGCGTCAAAACTCGACGGCGGCGATGGCGGAAGATTGTAATAAACATAATTATTCTCGAACAGCAGGTGAGCATTGTTCATGACACTGCGAAGCCCCGATAAACCCTCGCCTATACCGAAAGCGATCACCACGCGGATGGAGTCGTTGCCGGAAATCGCGAACGGGCCGAGTTTCTGCAGAAATCGATAATCGTGAGGCGATGGCGGCGGATCAAGCCATAAACCGTCCGACATAAGCATCAGCCAATCCGCGTCGCCTCCCGGATCCGAGTTCCAGTCCCACCAGCCATGTCCCTTTTGGATTGACGGCGTCGTTTCGCCAACAACTGGGGGGCAATAAAGCAGGCGCGAACCGATGAAACCGGAGCTCTCTTTGGGAATGAGTCTCCCGCCGGTATCGTCGCCGGCCACCGTCGGGTTGTCGGCGTCATACATGTAGGATATATATTCGCCGGAGACATCGTCGCGATAATAATCCACCATGTCGTCCCGGGAATAAGCCTGGGCGCCGGAGCCACCCTCAGCTACCGAAATGTCGCAGTCGGCATGGAGGGCGATATAGACGGGGGCCAGGGCGGTGTCGTTGAGGTTGGCGATCCAGAAATCGTAGATTATGAAATCATCGGCATCGTTTTCGGACCAGGCATACGTGGCCTCGCTGACACGCACGTTGATCCTATCGGCCGGGGGCACGAGCGGGGATTGGTCGGAGATATCGAAATATGTGTCGAAATCTGAAATGGCGCCGGGGCCGGTGTGGACAATTAGCGTGTCGGAAGTATCATTCGACAGATGAACCAACTTGTTCCGATGACCGATCCTGAGCGAGGCGTAATAAAGATAGCTGTTGTAAAGGTAAATCGCGGGGATCGTCCGAACCATGGAAGGCAACGTCTGGCTGTCATCTCCCATCATGATGGTCCAGTTATTGGTGCCGGTGGCCCGTTCAGTTGTCGAGTTGGTGATTCTGTTGTGGACTGTGCCCACTGCGCAGACGGCATCGAATTCAGTTTGAATGTCAAAAATGCTCACGGGGATCGCCCCAACAACATCGAAGTTTCTGTCACCGCGATTAATGGCGCCATACGATGGAGCAATTCCGATGACTACTAAGGCAGCCAGAAACGAAGAGAATGTGAAACACCTCATATAAGCCTCCACATCTCAAAAAGGGCAGGATAAAAGGTTTCGCTCTCTATAATTACGGCCGAAAAATGGCGCTGTCAAGCCTTTTTTAAAAAACCAAAACAAAAATCCCCCCGCAGAGCGCGAAGGGATCTCTGGTAGTAGTATTTAATTCGGCTTATTTTAGATAAATCATCTTTCTGACTAAGCTCTGACCGCCGACTCGCAGCCTGTAGAAATATATGCCGGCCGCCAATTCATCGCCATCGGCATCGCGACCGTCGAAACTTACCCGATGCGATCCGGATTCGAGAATTCCATTTATCAACGTTGATACTTTCGCGCCCGTGATACTGTAGACCGAAAGCTCAGCCTGCGAGCGCGACGGCAGGTTGAATTCGATAACAGTCGCTGAATTGAACGGATTAGGATAATTCTGACCCAGGGCGAACCCGTCCGGCAGCGCCGCCTCATCGACCGCCACCTGGTAGAAGACACGGGCCAAACGCCTGTTGGAGTAAATCGAGTACTGGTTTTGAGCGTCCCTGGCTCTGACCGCATAATAGTACAGCCCTTCGTTCCGTCCTGAGACAAGGTAGGAATCTTCCGTGATATCGCTGCTTAAGATATTTTCCTGCGCGAACGTCACGACCGGCGTCAGGTCGTCCACATAAAAGCCGTCCAGCAGAGTTCCACCGTCGGTGCTGTAACGCAACGCGATTATTACCGATTGGCCGACATAGTTCTCGAGCGGGAATTTGGCCAGCACCCAATTTGACGAATATCCGGTGATGCCGTTACCCTCGTTTCTTCCGTACGGGTCCGAGTTGGTGGTGATATTCCCCGGCAGGTTGATATATGTGGCGCCGCCATCGGTGGTAAGGCAAACATAGGCGTAATCGTAACCGATCTCGATGCTGTACCAGGTCCAAAACCGCAGAGTATCTCCCTCTTGAACATCGATAGGACTGATCATGGTGGCTCTGCCGTTATAGTTGTTGGCGGTACCCGAATAGAGCGAGTAAGTCCCGCTGTGGCGGCGGTTGGTGCGCCTGACAAAACCGTTCAAGGTCCAGTTGGTTGTCCCGTTTTCAAAGCCGTCGCTGATGACCTGCAGGCCGGTCATTTCCTTCAGTTCGTAAGTCACGGCCGGATTGAGAGTATCGGAATGTTGCCAGCTAACCGTAAAAGTATCGGTGTAAACATCGCTGATCGGGTTCAGAGCCGGCGCTGAGGGCGCTCCCGAGGAGTAAGGGTTATCGGCAATTCTGGAAAGATAAAGAAGGGATGGCAAAACGCCATTCCAGAGCTGTGGTATATCATTCGGACTCGGCCAGAACCCGTCCCACTGACCACCGATCTCCATGACAAAGCCGAATATCTTGGGCTTTTCGGCCTGTTCGCCATATTGCCAGTCGTTGGAATCCCCGTTAGTGTTATAAAGCAGTTCCCAGGCCGTGCCGCGCGAATATCCATTGCCGGCGACCGCCGAATCCGCGATGGTCATGAAGTATTGATGGTCATTGGTGTAACTGTCGACATACCCCCATGGGTATAGGAAGTAGTCGCCGTAAGTGTGAAAATTCATGATAATTTTAAATTGCCGCGAATTGATGAATTGACGCAACGTCTCCGTTTCCGGCTCCGAGAACGGCCCCACGCCGCGATAGGTCTCGTCCGATGGGTAGGGTGAGGAGCCATTGTCGTCGTATCCCCACATGTAGCCCCAGTTTCGATTCAGGTCGATGCCCTGGCCGTGACGATTCTTGCGCCACATGCCGCCGCCGTTGGGATTGATCTGACGATTGTATTCATACCCGTCGGGATTGACAACCGGCACAAAATAAAACTCGCGGTTGTCGACCAAATATGTTACCAGCGAATCGGTACCGTAATTACTAAGAAGGTAAGACATGAATCGCAAAGTGGCTTCCAGCCCCATCGGCTCCCTGGCGTGGATCAGCGCATTGATGAACATCTCGGGTTCATCCTCGTCGATATCGACGTTATCGGAAATCTTGACCATCCAAATCGCCCGTCCCTGATAGCTGTTGCCGATAGAGTCGCGGGCGGTAATCAGGTTTGGATAAACGGTGTGGAGCGAATCCATGAACGATATAGCCTCGGCCAGAGTCGGGAATCCCCCCATTGTCGCGCTAAGCGGGAAACGGGATTGATAATAGGCCACCAGGTCGGCGTGCACGATTTCGGGCTCGAGTCCGGCTTGCTCCAGGCGAAGATAATCGAAATCATCGGCGACAATCTCGGCGAACTCCTTGCCGGAAACGAACGGTACATCGAACCTGCCATCGCCGAGAAAATCCACTGCGCCCGGCTTGTCGAGGGCAACTCTCAGAAGCATCGGGCGTTCATGCGTGGCGGCCACCAGGACCGAACATGCAAACAACACAATCGAACCGGTCAGAAACATCAATTTATTCATCAAATCTCCTTTATTCCGCCTTGAGAACATTAAACTAACTCGTTGTGGTTCCAAAAAGTTAGATCGGCTGATCAAATTCCATTCTAAAGAGCTTGTTTTGGACCTGAATTTAAAAGGAGCCTTCATTATCGAAGGCCCCTTTATCAAATGAATATCTGTAATGGGTTCGCCCGTCAGGCCAAGAGGCCATCCTGTGCGATGTTTTCGCTATCGGGTATCCAAGTCAAGGTGAACGGGATCTTATGTTTATAATCCACAGCCATATTGAGATACGGTTCCAGATTTCTTGGCGGGTGAGCGCCGCGATTAACCTGATTTATTATGCTGGAATTGTTGCCGAAAACCTCGATCCTGCGGTTTTTGAAAAGATGAGGGTTCAATTCGATGAATTCCAGGAGGGCCAATAGGCTGGCATATTCGCACTCTTCTCGTCCGCCCTTAAACTGGGCCCTGAACGTGATTCCGACGTCGGGTATAGCAAAGCTGACCAGGCTGTTAAACCCTGTCGAACCTTCGCCGGCTCTGTTATGACCATAGAAGAAGCATTTCATTTTGACCCCCAAGCGACCATTCTACAACATATTAAGCAAACGCCGTGCCATCATGCCACATTCTGATGATCGCATTTGCCCGCGATAGGGCCGATCGCCACCGCCTTATCCGCACAAGTAAGCCGATAAGAATACTCATCTTATTAAACTCCGCCGGTATCGCGCCTTGTGCCATAATTATACAGGCGCCAAGAAGATAAATTCCCCTGAGGCAAAACAATTTTCTTTCCATGCATTTTCATTCACAGCGGGTGAATCAATTTCCTTCATTCCTTAACTGGCGGCATTCGCGCGATCGGCAGTCGCTTTGAAAAAAATGGCGCCGAATGGCCAAAAGGAAAACCCCCCGCCTGTCCGGCGGGGGGTCTTCGAATCGAATGATGTCCGGAACGTCTACTTCAGCATTGTCATCTTTCTGGTGAAAGTCTTGCCTCCAACCTTAAGGACATAGAAGTAAGTGCCCGACGATATCTGCTTGCCGGCATCGTCGGCGCCATCCCAGACAATCGCTCTGTAACCGGCCTCGAGCCTGGTATTGACCAGAGTTTTCACCTTCTGGCCCAGAACGTTGAAGACCTGCAGATTGACAAATGCCTCGATAGGCAGGTCAAACTTGATCTCCGTGGTCGGATTGAACGGATTCGGGTAGTTCTGCGAAAGCGCAAACGCCTTCGGCAGATCAACCGTGTTGTCGTCGACGCCGACCGGCCCAACATGGAACGTGACCGGTATGGTGATCGGGGTCACCGGGCGATTGATATCGGAGCCGGTGAGGATCAATGAACCGGAATAATCGCCCATGTCGAGGTTGGTGGCATCGAATATGACCGAGACATTCTGGTTGCCTCCGGGAGCGATCGAGCCGCTCATCGGATTGGTGGACAGCCAGCTGGCCACGAATCGCACTGCCAGCCCGTCGTGGACATAGTCCTGATTATATGCCACCTGCAGACCGATTGAGCCGTCACTGTTCTGGATACCGACCGTGCCCTCGTTCGACGGACTGATCATTGTCTGATAGTTGTAGGTTATCATCCCACTGGGACTCAGAACGATCTGGAACGTATATAATCCGCCGTTGAAAATGTGCGGCACGTTCAGGTACGATATCACCAGCTCCGTGCTGGTTGAATAGTACCAGTATTCGCCGCCATCCGGGGGATAGAGGTCATCCCAGAATGGCGCCAGCAGGTCGGGCGGGGCGCCGGGGTCGGGAAGGCCGGTATTGGTCCAGGTGTTGTTGAAGCTGGTAAAGCTGACAAATCCGTTGGAACAGACGTTAAACGAATTGAAGAGAACGTCGTAGAACGGGAAATCGAATCCGATCGAGAACGGCCCTTGCACCTCATCGTCGCCGGTGATCGGGATCTGGACACCCTGGCCGGTGATATCGCGCCACTGATATGAGGGTCCGCCCGGTTCGTCGGAATCGATCCAGATATAACCGAAAGCATCCGGACCGCCGCGACCAAGCAGCATAGGCGGATAATTAGGCTCATCGACCGGCGAGGATTTATCCTGCTCCTGATGGTCTGCATTAGTGCCGACAGCGTCAAAGGAGATATTGTTGATCACCCTCTGTGGCGCAGTCGTCCTGGCATCAGTATTGGGCACGATGTTGTAATCGAGCTGCAATCCGCCGGGATTGGAAATATTGAGGTTGGCGGTCGTGATTTGACCAACCGGGCCATTGACGTTGAAGAACAGCGGATTGGCAACCATCCTGGCTCCCATGCGGGGGGTCGCAGAGATCTCGTTGGAACCGGGCGACTCCTCGATAGGCGGATTGTTGTATACGGCGGTGACCTTGTAGTAATAAGTGGTACCGTTCGTAACCGCAGAGTCGTTATAAGACGTGCTCAATCCCTGCTGGATGTAGGTTCTTATCCTGTGCGCCGTATCGATCGGGACGTTAGGTGAAGTGCTTCGATAGATGGCATAACCCACCAGATCCTCGGTATCGAGCGGACGAATAACGTCGTCTCCACCGCCGAACTGCGCCGTGGGAACATGAACCGCACCGGGACTTCCGGCCGAAACAGTCAGCCCCTTGATGGAAGGAGCCGATTCCAAAGCCAGGGCCACCCTGGTCGACGGCGCCTTCTCGCTAAGGGTTACTCTCATGCCGTTATCGATGATGATGGCGCGGATCATGTGGTCGCCCGCGTAGGCGTTCTGAAGCGACCAAGAACCACTCTGCCGCCACCACTGGTTAGGCTGAAAATCGGTGAAAGCATCCAGGCCTATACCCTCGCCGGGCGCCGGCGGGAAAGGAAGGTCGGAGGTGTTATTCATGGCCACCCAGAAATTCCCCGAGTTGACCACGACGTCCGGAATATCGGCGACTATCCATTGACCGAGCTCGGCGGTAGCCTCGAGATAGGTTACGGGATCGGTTTGGGGATACCCGCTGCCATCATCGAGAAACACCGAAATACCGACCGGCTGATGCTCGCCATCGGGCCACGGCCAGTAAGCGTCGCCCTCCGTCAGGACATGGATCATGACGGAATCGACTGTCGTAGGATAGCTGCTCGGCTCAAACATCGTGGCCGACATGTTAATCATCGAGAAGAAGTAGTAGGCGTTGGCCAGCGTGCCGTCATCGTAAGATATGGTTGCCCGCGGCAACAACCCGGGCTGATTCCAATGGAGAGGAACATACCCCTCCTGGTCGGAGCTGCCCGCCAGGTTGAGCGGAGGCAGATTGCCGACCGGCACGTAAACCGTGTTCGAGCGATCCGACTCAAGCGGCGGTGCGCCGTTGTCGACGGCTGTCACGGCAAAGGCATATACTCCATCCTCGCCGGCAGGAATGGTCACAACCGCGGTGGAATCGGTAAAGCTCCCGACGAGCACGAAATCGCCGCCGGGCACGAGTTTCTTGTAAACTCTGAAGTTGGCCCAGTCGCCCATAGTATTGGTAAACGACCAGTCCAGTGTCACCAGGCGGCCGTTAGCGAGGCCGGTCAAGGCAAACGGAGTTGATGGCGGATGGTTGGCGGGGGTGCCGGCCGCCTCGTTGGAGGCGGGCGATTCGATTGAATCGGGCCAAACGGCGGTCAACTTGTAGTAGTAAGTGACACCGTTCTGGAGTCCGCCAAAATCCAAGTAGCTGGTTTGATCGCCAGGGATGCTGCCGTTTCTAAGATGGCCGGGATCGACCGGCACGTTCGGGGACGTGGCGCGGTACAGCTTGTAATGCACTGGCGGGAAACCCTCGGCGCCGGCGGATAGCTTGATCGCCAACTGGTCATGCATGTAATCAGCGTTGTAGACAACCTGCAGGCCGATCGTGCCATCGCCATTCTGAATGCCGATTGTGTTGTCGTTTATGAGTCCGACCATGGAATCGTAGTAGAAGAACATCGATCCGGTGCGCCTTAAGACCAACTGGAATGTATATGTGCCGCCGCCGGTAATGTGCACCACATTGTTGAACGATACAATCAGCTCGGTGCCGCTGGAACGATACCAGTACTCTCCACCCATCGGAGGATACAAGTCATCCCAGAACGGCGCGATCATATTGTATGGCGCATCGAAATAAGGAAGTGGCTGGTTCCAGTAATCTCCGTCCGTGCTGGTGAAGCTGATCCAGCCGTTGGAGCAGATATAGAACTGGCTGAATGTCTGGCCATAGTAATCGACATCGAAACCGATATCGAACGGGCCGAGATTCTGGTCATCGAATGACATCGGGACCTGTACACCATCGCCGGTGATATCGGTCCACTGATATGCGGGGCCGTCCGGTTCGTCCGAATCGACCCATTCATAACCAAAGGCATCCGGGCCGCCCCTGCCGAGTAACATCGGCGGGTTGCCGGGGCCGGATTCGCCCTTGTGGCTCATATCGAGTTTTCTGGGCGCATCCACGGCCGGCTTGCCCGTGATACTTGTGGATGAAACGGGATCGGTCGAAATGTCGCCATTTCCGACAGCCCTCCAGGACCCGGGGAGATCCCAGCTAAGAGGCACGGCGAATTCCGCGCCGCTGACAGCGATCAGGCTGGTCGGCGGCAGATGGCCGACCGGCAGAAATATCTCCTCGGACGGACCGGATTCCATCGGTGGGGTGCCATCGTCAACCGCTGTCACCGTCACCTGGTAGACTCCATCCTCGCCGGCGGGGATGACGAACGAATAGACGGAATCAGGCGTCGATCCCACGAAGACCTGCTGACCGCTGGGCATCATCTGCTTGTAAATATTGAAGTGGTCGCGGTCGCCCATGGCATCGTTATGCGACCAGGTAATGTTGATGGTCCGATCATTAACCGTGCCCTGGACATTGAACGGCTCCGTTGGCGGATGGTTGGCCGGCGTGCCTGAAGCCTCGTTCGAGGCCGGCGACTCGACTGAATCCGGCCATACGGCAGTCAGCTTGTAGTAATAGGTAACGCCGTTCTGGATACCGTTAGCATCCGTATACCTGGCCTCGCCGCCCGGAATGCTGCCGTTAATCAAATGGGCCGGATCGAGCGGCACATTAGGCGATGTCGACCTGTAGAGATTGAAGTGCACCGGCGGGATGCCCTCCGGGCCGCTTCCGATACGGATGGCCATTTCGTCGTGTAAATAGGGCGCGTTGTAAGCCATCTGCAGGCCGATCGTGCCGTCGCCGTTCTGAATTCCAACGGTCGCCTGATCGGTCGGAGTTCCCATGCTCATGTATTCAAAGTACATGGTGCCTGACGAGCGCAGGACAATCTGGAAGGTATAAGGCCCTCCGCCCCCAATATGCGGCACATTAATGAACGATACCACCAACTCGCTGCCATCGGAATAATACCAATATTCACCGCCTGTGGGTGGATAGAGGTCATCCCAGAATGGCCCGATCATGTTGAGCGGCGCATTGAAATTAGGCAGGGGCTGGTTGAAATACGTTATATCGGTGCTGGTAAAGCTGATCCAGCCGTTGGAACAAACGTTGAACGTATTGTAAACGACGCCGTAGTAAGAGAAATCGAATCCGATGTCAAATGGACCGAGGTTCTGGTCGTCGTTCGACATCGGGATTTGAGTACCGGGCCCGGTGATATCGCGCCATTCGTAAGTCGGACCATCCGGCTCGTCGGAATCGACCCATTCGTACCCGAAAGCGTCCGGGCCGCCTCTGTCGAGAAGCATGGGCGGATTGCTTGGGCCGATTTCGCCCTTGTGCGAGAGATCGAGCGGCCTGGGGGTATTATCCACGGGGACCGAGACATCGCCGGCGCCGGCTCTCCAGGAACCGGGCAGCATCCAGCGCAAAGGCACCGAGAATTCATAACCGCTCACGGCAGCAAGGGATCCCGGCGGAAGATGTCCAACCGCCACGTATACCGCCACGGACGGTTCCGATTCGAGCGGCGGGGCGCCGTCATCAACGGCGCTGACAGTGATCTTATAGACGCCGTCCTCGCCCATTGGAATGTCGAACGCCAGATTCTGATCGGTTGGCGAACCGACCAGCACCGTCGTACCGTGAGGCATCAGGCGCTTGTAAACATTGAAGTGGGCAAGGTCTCTGGCGGAATCGCCGAACGACCAGGTGGCAGTAATTGTCCGGTCGTTGACCGTTCCCTGGACATTGAATGGCGGATAAGGCGGGCGATTCACGGCCATTCCGGTGTCCTGATTGGACGGACCAACCTCGACGAATTGATTGTTGCCAATGTCATACACTGCCGCACCCTGATAGTAATATGTGACGCCATTTACGATGGAGTCCAGCACGCCGCCCCAATCATCATAGCTTGTGGTAACGATTAGGGTAGTGCCGTTGACCCTGTTTGCGGGATTGCCCCCGTTGTAAGGATCTATGGTGATGCTTCTGTAAAGGTTATAACCGGCAAGCACCTCATCGTCCAACGGGAATGGATCATCAGCCGGTGTCATGTTGGGGTGGTATGCCATGCGATTGACAATGCCGCCGCCATTTATACCGGCCACCGATGCAGCGGCCGTCCGCGAGAGATCGCTGTTGGCCGGGATATTGGCGCTGACCTCATAGGCGGGCGAGGAGTCATATTTCATCCACAAAGCGGCGCCTTCGCCAAACACCTTGGCGCGGATCATGTGATCGCCGGCATAATAATTCTCGAGCTGCCAGACACCGTTCAGGCGCATCCATTGATTGCCCGGATAATCTGAAACGGCATCGAGCCCGAATCCTTCTCCCGGGGCCGGCGGGAACGGTAGATCCTGGATGTTGTTTACGGCTATCCAGAAATTGCCGGATGAGACCAGAATCTCCGGAATATCCGCCCTGACCCAATCGCCGAGCACGCCGGTGGCCTCGACATAAAACGCGGGATCGACTGCAGGCTGACCCGTGCCATCATCGAGGAAAACCGAGACTCCGATAGGCTGTGGCTGATCATCCGGCCACGGCCAATACGGGTCACCCTCGGTCAGGGTATGTATTATCGCCGAATCGATCAGCACCGGGTAGTTCGTCGGCACGAACATCGTGGCAGATAGATTCTGCGAAGAGAACCAATAGTAAGCATTTACCAGAAGGCCGTCGTCATACGACATTTCTACCGATTGGCTCTGGCCGGGAGCAAGCCAGGAGACTGGTATATGCCCGTCGAGACCCGAATGCGCGGTCAGATACTGCGGCGGCCCCTCGGTGCCTGTCAATTGCACGATATATGAATCGTCCCGGTCATCGAATATGAAATCGTATGAGCCGGTAAATTGGCAGTTGAACGTGATATTCGCTCCGCCGATACCCCCGGCGCCGTAGCTGGCCACCGTGGAGTGCATGACTCGGAAACGGAATGTATACGTCAGTCCCGAATCGAGCGGAGTGGCAGCGCCCCATTTGGTCGGCCTGTTGTCAAGCGGATGAGTCGTTAAATCCAGATTCAGGCCATTGTCGCCGAAAGCGGTGATCATCCAGTTGTTGTCGCTTCCCGATGGATTGACGGCCAGCGTGGGAACAGTCGGCGGTGTGAGGTTCAAGATCTGGAAATCGGCGCCGCTTTGTAAACGCGCGGCCTCACCGCCGTAGTTTTCACTGTAAATGGCCCATGAATATGTGTGAATAAGGTCGCGGGCCAGCAGAACCTGGCCGGTGAAGACGCCATCGTTTGCCGTTTGATCCGGCGCCTGCCCATCATCTTTGATTTCGAGCAGAGGACCGGACCAGGTGCCATCCCAGAAGCCGTCGGAGTTCCAACTTCCCTTGAGGAAAAATGAACGGTAGGAGACATGGACCGGATTGCCAAACGAAGCCCTTAGCAAAACGGGTACCTTCCCCTCGAGGGCATAGTTTTGGAATACCGTGTCGTTTTCGATTACCGTTATGGTATCGTATATCGGCAGATGTGTCGGCGGGAATTCCACTTTCACGGTCCAGGCGGTATCGGCCGGCATAAAGATGTAATATTGACCGGTAGGTCTTGAGGAGGCATGCCAGGGACGGTTCATCACCGAAATTTGTGCGCCCTGGATCGGGTTGCCGGTGGCCTGGTCGGTGATAATGCCGCCGAGGGTTCCCCAGCCTTCAAGATACATCAAGGCTCTTTGAACCGCCTCCACGGCATTAACAACACCCATACCGTAGTTGTTATCCTCGCCGGGGTCGCCGTCAGCCGGGGCCTCTTCAGCGGTTTCATATATGATCTGCTTAACCTGCTCGGCAGTTAGATTTGGATTTGCCTGCCGAACCAGCGCCACCACCCCTGCCACGTGCGGGCAGGCCATGGAGGTGCCGCTCAGCGAACCGTAGGAGTTGCCCGGAAGCGACGACCTGACATTGACACCGGGAGCAGATACTTCCGGCTTAAATGTCGGGGTGCCATCCGGAGTGCAGGAAGATGGGCCGCGGCTGGAAAAATCGGCAATGGGCATATTGGCGTTATTGCCGTCCACAGCGCCCACCGCGAAGTTCATATAATCGGTGGTGGCGCGGTCGGCTGGACGGCGGAGGCCCTCGAAAGACTCGTTGCCGGCGGCAAATACAACCACGACACCCGCCGCCTCACAGCCGTCGAGAACGACCCAGAATGTCTCGTCGCAAGGTGGATATCCATGTCCGGTGGTCACACCCCATGAGTTGGAGCAGACATCGGGGACATCCCACACCGTGCCGGGATTTTCATCGGGGTCCGCGATCCACTGGAATGACAGCAGGGCGTCGGCGACCGTGCGGGGAATTCCACCCCCTCGATCGATAGCGGCCGCGGCGATCCATTGGGCATCGATAGCAACACCAATAGTATCGTTAGTTTCATCCCGGCCGCAGATAGTGCCCATAGTATGAGTGCCATGGCCGTTCTGGTCATCCGGCAGGGGCCAGTGCGTATCGAAAGGATCCAGCCAGGCCCATTCCGGGTGGCCGGCATAACGGGGATCGTTCCCGGCCCACCGCGTGCTGAGCGCCTCATGATCGCCGTCTACACCGGTGTCGATATTGCTGACCAGTCTGCCTTCGCCGGTATAACCCATGGCCCAGGCATCGGTGGCGTGTATTCTTTGAAGGCCGATTTCATGCCCCGCAATGATGGGAATATCATCGTCCTCTGAAACCGGTCTAATGGATTCGATTTCATAATCGGGGCTTATCCTGAGAACATCGGAGCGTGAGACAAGCTCGTCCAGGGCCTCGATTGTGCCCTTCACAACAATGACGTTGCCCAGCCAAAGAGTCTTGAATTCATCAACCTGGCCCGCAGCCATCATTTGATTGAGGCGGGCCACGATATCGGCCTGGGTGAGGGTTGCCTTATCCTGCAAGGCCCTCACCACCGTCTCATGCCAGGTTTGTCGATCGGCGCTGACGGCATACAATCCGTCCTGCAGGGCCCTCAAGTCAACCTGGTCTGCCATCGTAATGATAGCGTCGACATGCTCGGCATCCTCTATAGAGGCAAGATAGCTTGGAAAAGAGGGGCTATACTGGCCGGCAAAGGCGGTCGAACATATGGCCAAGGAGAGCGCAATAAAGGTTAACAACTTTCGAGTAGTTTGCATAATTTAACTCCAATTTAGGGGTTAGAAATTAATGGCATTACTCATTGGCGAAATTTCCTAAAGCTCGGCCTCCTTTACCTTAAAATATGCACGATTTATTTGGACTGCGAGTTTATTCAAGTATAGTCTCGCGAAGAATAGTGTCGAAAATTTTGTTGAAATCTTCAATCCTTCACCAGCTTTATATCAGCAATCATATATACCAATAGTATCGGCAAGTGTCAATAATTTTTATGCATAAAATACTGCACAATAAGCGATTTGGAAATAATTAGGAATTTCGATGTGGATTTGTAGCTCTATTAAGATATATCCGTCGAAAATGGATTATATTGTCAAACTCTCTCAAAGGGATCGATCAGCTTCTTATACTCGGCGGCCGCGAAACGATCGGTCATGCCGGCAATATAATCGGCCACAACCGTATGCTGGGGTTCCTCGTCCATCCTGGACTTGATATGCAGCGGCAAGACATCGATGTTGCGCATATAGGCGTCAAACAGCTTGTAAATTATGAGCTTCGCCTTCTCCGACATCCTGACCATGCGGTGGTGACGGTACATGTTTCGATACAGGAATATCTTAAGCCGGCTGTTTTGTTCGGCGACCCGATCCGGGAAACGAACCATAAATGTGCCCTTGGATCTGATATCATCAACCGATTTCGGATTCTCAATGTCGATAATTTCCATGGATTGCTCGATAAGGTTTCTTACAAGGTGATCTATCAGGTACCGGACCATCATATGGCGCCGCAGATGCTCGTCGATATCAGGATGCCTGACATCGATTTCGGCAAACTGCTCTTGCCATAAGTCTATTTCGCCCATTTGGTTTTCGCTTAACACGCCGCTTGCCAGCCCATCGTCGACATCATGGCAGTTATATGCGATCTCGTCGGCGACATTGACAATCTGGCATTCCAACGAGGGGTTGGGACTATCGGCGAATTCATCGGGTATTGTCGGATTATCGTAATGGGAGTGATGCTTCAAAATGCCCTCGCGCAACTCGAATGTCAGGTTCAGTCCGGAGAAATCGGGGTATCTTTTCTCGAGAAGCTCGACCACTCGGATACATTGGCGATTGTGCTCGAATCCGCCCATATCCTTCAAAAGCTCATTAAGGGCTTCCTCGCCGGAATGGCCAAATGGCGTATGACCGAGGTCGTGGGCCAGGGCGATCGCTTCCGTGAGGTCCTCGTTAGCCCTCAGGCTTCTCGCGACCGAGCGGGCGATATTGGCCACCTCGAGCGTATGGGTCAATCGGGTGCGGTAGTGATCGCCCTCGTGGTTGACAAAAACCTGGGTCTTGTATTCAAGGCGGCGGAAAGCCGTGGAATGCACGATGCGATCCCGGTCGCGCTGGAAATCGGTGCGATAGGGATGTTTCGGCTCAGGATAATGCCGCCCCCGGGTCTCTGACGATTTGGCGGCGTATGGAGCCAAACGCTCATTTTCCCATTTTTCAAGTTGCTCGCGGGACATGCCTCTATTTACCCATCGCTAATCCAAGCATGACGGTGTCGCTTAATTTATTCACGGCTTTATAGTCGAACATCAATGTAAGCGATTTACAGGATAAATCAAGGCCCCATTCAAGCGTATTGGGATTATTCATGAATCCCAGCCGCAGCCGGACACCGGGGATGATTGCCGTCTCCTGGCCGAAAGTCCACCGTCCGCGGCCAAATTGGTCCCGGCGATACCCGGTTGAAAGCATGATATCCTCGGTTGCGAAATAGCCGGCGCGGAAAGTCGGCGCGGAACGCTCGCCCCCGGAGATATCGTAAGGATTTCTGATGACCACCCCCTCCAGCCCGGCCTGGGCGATAAAATCGCCGCCGTCATACGACACGCGGAAATCGCAGGTTAGGCGCACAAAATCGTCATTGCCCCTAAAATCCTCCCGTTGGCGCGCGACCGATACCGAAGAATATATTCCTTTATAAATATGAGAGGCAACGCCGGCCTCAATTGTTACATCATTATATATATCATCAAGTCGATATGACCTGAACGAACCATAAAGGCCCAGCCCCCGCCGGCCGTATCGGGCGGCCGCGAAATCCCACGACAGCGAGCCGATTCGATAGGGATTGGTGTGCAGGAACCCCGCCCCAAATCCCGGCCGGCAGAGTCGCGACGGCTCGAAGCTGAGGCCGTTAGTCGCCAGCGAGGGATAATTGAATCGCTCCATGACGGCATCGTCGAATCCGGAGGCGAAGGCCATATCGCAGGCCGCGATCAGAATCGATATAATGACTGCGCGTCTCATGGGGCAATTACCACCGGGGTGGTTTTGGTTATATCGACAGAGCCGGAAATCGATGCGTGGATAAGATAAATCCCCGGCGCCAGCTTATTGAATTCGCGATCCCAGCCGTTCCAATAGATAACGTCGCTACTCCCAATCGGTGCATCGAGCAAGGTGACGACACGCCGGCCGGCATCATCGAAAATTTCGATAAGGCCCCGACCGCCGTCGGGGGATAATATCGTAATGCGAAACGTCTCCTGGCGCGATAAGTTGATGATCCTCGGACTGACAGTGAATTCAACAAGTCCGGTGATGGGCTCGACCGCCGGCGAATTCGGCCGACCCGGTGTCGACCCGGACGGATCGGTGCAATGATGCCAATTCCCGCTCGGCGGCTCGCTATCGTCTCGTTCGAGTGAGATGCCGTCGGGAGTCGACTCCGACCACTCGTAATAATCCCGGTAAGAATCTCCGATTTTTACGAGCGCCACCGACCCCGCGCTGTTCGATAGGCCAAAATCCATATCGATTGCCAGATAAAATTCCGACGGACCATCACCCCACAGGCCCGACGCATTTCCCCAGCGAGCTTCGAATGAGGGCTGCCCGCTATCGGCCACGAGTTGGCGGGCGATAACCATATGGGAATTGGCATTAAGGTAATATGGCGGCAGGTCGAGAGTATCCTCGCCGGCAATCATACGATATGCTCCCAGCCAGAGCGAGGTATTGCCGGCATTATATGTCTCGATCCATTCCAGCTCCACCGTATCACCCGGTTCGTTAGCGAACACCTCCGATAAGACCAATTCGGCGTTAGCCAACGATGGCAACAGTAAAATTATAAGCAATATTTTCATATCGCGGCCTCCAGGACAAGGTAGAGCGGGCCGACATTGTCGTGATACGATTCCTGCCACCGATAAGTAACTTTAGCGCGCAGGCTGCCGGCCAGATTCACGATTTCCTCGATAAAATAATCCCAGTCACCATCGAAATACGACCGAATCCGGCCATTGAACAAAAATTTAATCTTCGACGGAACAGAGAAATAGATGTAACAAAATGACCGAGATTTCGCCACCTCCCCGCGCTCATTCCAAAGCGAGGCCCGGGCATGGATATTGATTATCCCGTTAAGGTTTGAACCGATCTCAGTTATCACACGATCATTGGATAAGCCCGTTCGCCCTGACAGCCGGGCATCGAGCGCGATTCTATCCGTCAGCCGAAAGCGGGCGCTGACAAGATTTTCGAGCGCGACTTGATCGCGCGGCGAGCCTTTCCATATCTCGGTGGCCGCCCCGAGATCGAAGCGGCCGACAGCCAGCCCCTTTTCGGCAAATAGGCCGGTCTCCCCCGCCTGGGGCTGGCGAAACGCCTCGGTGAAATGAGGATCCTCGAACCTGTCATAATCTGGCCGGGCGACTCCTGAGGATTGGAGGTTGAGGTACGACCGATCGTAATGCCATATGGCCCAATCAAAACCGCTGCGCCGCAGGCGCAAGGCCGCTCCCGGGCCGGCCTCGGCATAGGCGATCTCGACTCGGATTCCACGAACCGGGTCGGCGAAAAAAAGCGACGTTGATCCCAATGCCCTGTTGTACCCGCCGGCACTCAGGAATATGCCGACGCCCGAGACGCCGATTGTAACATCTTCATAATTAGAGGTGACGGCGCCCCCGAAAAGCCTCTTTTTCAGGCCCGGGAACTTCTTGTTCGAGAAAATAACCGTGCTCCCGCAATAATCGAACTTTATGCCATTGTAATAGCTATTGTCGGGGAAAACGAAATTGTCGGGCTGTTTCATCGAATCAGACATGCCCGCAATCGGCCGGTAATCGAATCTGCCTATCGACAGCCCCAGGCCGATATCGGTATCGAAATTGCCAAGCGTTATCTGCGACCGGCCTTTCCGCAACTCTATCGAACGCCGTTCAATCTCCCAATCGTGCTTTCTCTTTCTGCCCTTGAGTTCAAAAGCCGCATCCTCCTTAGAGCCGGAAAAAAGGATGTAACCGTAATTGCTTTCGCCGGAGCGTATCTTCTGTCCGCCCCTGATGCGCACGGCGAAGGCATGTTGTTCCACTGTATCCGGCGCGGCGATGACTGGAATTCGCCCACCAGCCCCGCCCAGGAATTCGAGAACGGGACTGCCGAGGGCGGCCCTAAAAAAATCGAGGCTGTCCGTGACAGTCGCCCCCTCGGCCAGCTCGCGATAAATTTGATAGGTGTTATAATCGAAATATGATAGGCTGTATGACGCTTCCCAGTCGGATTCGGTTTGGATTTGGCCAAGCCACTGGGCCAGGCAGACTCTCGGTAATAGAAGAAACCCCGCAAGAATTCTGGAAGCGAGGGCAGCAGTCTTCACTTCAATCCATATTTCTCTAATTTTCTATAGAGGGTTCGCTCGCCGATACCAAGCATCCTGGCGGCCTTTTTGCGGTTGCCGTCGGCCTCGTCCAGGGCCCGCTCCACCAGGGCGCGTTCGACCTCCTCGAGATTGACCGAGCCGAACTGCTGGGCCAGGCCGGACTGCACCGGCTGGCCACCCCGAATCAACTCCACCTCATGCTCGATCAACCGCCGCAGTGAAGACATCTCATTGGAAAGTGTCATGAGGGCCTGGAAAATGAGCTGGTGCTCGGCGGCCTCAGGAGTCCTATGAGTGACCACGGGCAGAAGGCTTGCCCGCGACGAATTATCAATCATATATTTCTCGAAATCAACGGCCCTGATTCGCCCCGATTGACTGGTCACGGCGAATGAATCGATGACGTTCTTGAGCTCCCGAACATTCCCCGGCCAATCGTATTTGTGGAAAAGACGGAGCGCGCCGGATTCTATATGAAGCTTGTCGGTTTTGAGCTCGGCCGCCCTCTGCTCCAGGAAGTGGAGCGCCAGGGGAGCGATGTCTGCTTTACGAGCGGAGAGCGCCGGCAGGTCGATCGAGACCACGCGCAGACGGTAAAAAAGGTCCTCCCGAAAGGCGCCGCGCTCCACCTGGACTGCCAGGTCTTTGTTGGTGGCGGCTACCAGACGGAAATCGGCCCTGATAAGAGCGTTACCGCCGACCCTGGCGAAGATCCGATGTTCGAGCACTCGCAACAGCTTGACCTGAATATCAAGAGGAATCTCCCCGATCTCGTCGAGGAAAATGGTCCCGCCAGAGGCCTGCTCGAAAACGCCGATTCGCCGTGAAGAGGCGCCGGTAAAAGCCCCCCTCTCGTGCCCGAATAGCTCCGATTCAACAATCCCCGGCGCCAGGGCGGCAACGTTGACTGCGATAAAAGGACTGCCGCTCTTGCCCGATTTGGCGTGCAGGGCGCGAGCGATCATCTCCTTGCCGGCGCCGGAGGGTCCGGTGATAAGCACGTTGATATCGGATGCGGCAACCTGGATGACAATCCGGGCGGCGGAGGCCAGTTCCGCCGAGCGCCCAATCAGCCCGCACGAGGCGATCAGGCGTCGTTCCTCTCTTAATTCATCGAATGACCCGGCAATCCCCTCCGCGGGCGCGGGCCAGGTCAGCACCCTGTCGGCCGGGATTTCGGTTGCCGCCCGTCCCTGGGCCATGATCCCGACCAAAGCGATCGAAGGAGTCTCGAAATAGACTCGTTCCATCGTCCTCGATGGCTGCGGGTCATGCCGGAGGTCAAATAGGATACCGTCGGGTCCATGGGATCCTGCGGACCTGCTGCCGGTTATGGCGGCGGCCAGCCGGGCCTCGTCGGTGAAATGCTCGCCGGCCTTGTCGGAAAGACATCGGATTACATCGTCAGCGAAAGGCTGCTCATGTGAGAAAACATAGATCATTTTTTTATTCTCTGGCCCTCGTTGAACCGTCGAGCGAGCTGTCGGGAGCAAGTCCGTCAGTAGTCCGCCAGTGGCCAGGCTTTCGACGGGCTTCCAACCTGCAAATCGGTTTCCCTACGGCCAGGGCCTCAATAGCCCTGATCGCTTTCCTTTTTCGCTACTGGCTATCTGGCTACTTTTTCCCCTTCTTGCGCTTTTCCTTTTTCCCGCGTTTTTCCTCGGTATCGTTTACCAGGATGAAATCCGATCGCTTATTCTCCAGGTCAACCTTGACCACAATGACCCGAATCCTGTCGCCCAGCTTGTATGTCCGTCCGGTGCGCCGGCCGATAGCCCGGTGCTTGCCCTCTTCATTCACGAAATAGTCATCCTTAATAGTGGAAAACGACACGAAACCCTCGACCATGCTCCCCATCAACTCGACAAAGATTCCGGACCTGACCACGCCCGAGACAATGCCATCGTACACGCCTCCCACCCGTTCGGCGAGATATTCGAGCTGCTTGAGCCTGATTGAATCGCGCTCCGCCTCGTCGGCAACGATTTCGGTGGTCGTGCAGTGCAGGCCGATTGCCTTGAGGCCGGCGTGCAGCTTCTTGGCGATATCGCTGTTTAGCTTGTGATTCAGAAACAACTTCAGCGCCCTATGGACCAGCAGGTCGGGGTAACGCCTGATCGGCGATGTGAAATGCGTGTACAGCGGGAAAGCCAGGCCGAAATGCCCGATATTTTCCGGCTGATAGACTGCCTTAGCCATCGACCGCAAAAGGATCTTTTCGACAAAGGCCTCCTCGGGCTTGTCTTTAACCAGCTCCAGCACCCGCTGCAGCTTCTTGGGCGTTATCTCACCCTTCAAACTGATATCGTATCCCATCTCGCGAAGCAGGGCGCCGAAATTCTCGATCTTTTCCTTATCGGGCCTGGCGTGGACCCGGTAGAGGATTGGCACCCCATGTGAACCCAGATAGGTGGCGGTATATTTATTAGCGACCAGCATGAACTCCTCGACGACCTGGTGCGACGGCATGCGGGCCTGGACGAAAATGTCAAGCACCTTTCCCTCGGAGTCGAGTTGAACAGTCGGTTCGGGCAGGTCGAAATCGAGGCTCCCTTTCTGCAAGCGCTCCTGCCGCAGGGCACCCGATATTTTGAGCATATTGTTGAGGATTTTCCCCCATTCGGCGCTGATCCGCCCCTTACCTTTGTCCAGACGGACCCGTTCCGGGCGGTCGAAATGATCCTGAACCTCCTCGTATGTCAGTGAGGCCCGGCTGCGGATGATCGTCTCGGCGAACCGCCAGTTTCGTATCCGGGCGCTCTCGTCGATATCACATATGAAGGAGACCGTCAGGCGGTCCTCATCATCTACCAGGCTGCAGATATCGCCCGAGAGTTTAAGCGGAAGCATGGGAATAACGCGATCGACCAGGTAGACGGAGTTGCCGCGCATGCGGGCCTCGGTATCGAGAGCGGCCGCCTCTTTCACGTAATGAGAAACATCAGCGATGTGGACACCCAGCCGGTAGAGCCCTTGTCCCAGCGGTTCCAGGCTTACGGCATCGTCATGGTCTTTGGCGTCATGAGGATCGATAGTGAAAACAATGAGGTCGCGCAGGTCGAGTCGTCGCGCGGTCTCGGATTTGGGGATACTCCTTCGTATCTTGGCCAATTCGGGTTTGACCTCAGGATCAAAATCCTTTGGGAAACCGTATCCCACGATCAGGGAGTCGATATCGATACCCGGCGTGCCGGCTTTGCCCAGGATTTCCTCGATATGGCCGCGAGGCGGAAGATATGTCGCCTCCCAGGGATAGAGCCGGGCCGTAACCAGGAGATCTTTATCCAACACCAGGTTTCGGGGATTGTCGACCTCGATATTCTCCGTCAAGCGGCGATCCTCGGGCACAATATAATATCCGTAGCGGCTCCGGGCCACTTTGCCGACTATCCGGCCCTTCTCGCGATTGAGGACCTCGACTATTCTACCCTCACGGTTTTTTCCGGCGCGGGTATCCTTGATAGCGGCCCTGACCTCCTCGCCATGAATGGCGCCTCCCATGTCGCGGGGAGAGATAAATATCTCGCCGCTCTTATCGTGGGGCATGACAAATCCGTGGCCGGCTCGGCTGACAGCAAGTTTGCCCTGTACAAGATTCTTCTTGGGCTCGACCGCCACTCGACCGCCTCTCAGTCGCGCCAGCTGGCCCGACGACACGGCATCTTTGATCATCTTGCGAAAGATCGGATAGTCAGCGGTATCGACACTCATGATTCGGGATAGCTCGCGGATTTTTACCGGCCGCGAGCGTCCCTTGAGATTTTCTTTGATTGCGTCGAGTGTCAGTTTTGGCATTTCCGCCTAATTATACAGATAAACCTCAAGATTTTTCAAACAAAATCTGCCACTCTGGCAGCAACAATCGCCTGGCGCCGACCGCTGACCGGGAATTATTCTATTAAGGCCATGGCGATTTTTTGCAAAAATTACTTGACTGCCGGATGTCATTGGGTAATTTAGGATGGGTGATTCGCCTTTGGCGAAATATTAATATCGCTTCAGACAGATAGCTTCGTTTTGCTTGAAGATATTTCAGAAGTTGGGAGCGGCGGGTGCTTAGAAAATTAGAAATATCTATCGATTATGACTTTAAATGTTTGTCATTATGATATGTTGACAGCATTCATGAAATAACAGCGGTTCGGATGAACAAACCAAGAGCTATTGGAAATCAGGACGAATCGGAGTTAACAAAGCTATTTTGGGGCCAACGCCCGGGGAGGTGAACAGCCTTTCAATCTTCCGAAATTTTACGGTTTTTCAAACTTTTTTAAAGGAGTGTGTAAATGAAAAGAATTTTGCTATTGGCGGTCATGGTAATGCTCCTGGCATTCGTGGTTGCATCCGCCGCAAATAACAAGATAATATCGTCCAAAAGCGGCACCAATGTCAGCACCATGGCCACGATGAAAAACCACCTGCTGATTGTGGGCAATGAGGAAGCATTGGCCAATGTCCCCATCGCGCCCTACAATCCCAATCATATCACATTGTCGCCAGGCGACACCATAGGGTATTCGGCATTCGATTATCAAACCAACGGTTCCTCTGGAAACAGAGTTGTGGTAGATGGCTTAGGTGGAGTTCATTTTGCCTGGATGAGATCGATTGGCGGCCTCGGGCCAAGAACGATTCAATACAACTATGTCGATCCCGGCGGTGGGCAGGGATGGCCGGCCACAGGTACACCGGCTTCTATCGGTGGACATGTCAATGACGGTTATACCCAGATCGATATGACAACCGATAATTTGGCGGCCATAGCATACCATAACGGCAATGATCTAATCGAATCGCTTTATGTGGCCACTGAAGGTGCCACCGGCTTTGCCGGATTCCCCGACAGCACATTCAGATTGAAGATGCTTTTTGCGGGCGATGTTGACCCGTGCCTGTGGCCCTACTTTACAGTTGACCGCAGCAACCGCTATCATATGATCGCTTCAGAAGCCCTTCTTGCGGCGGGCGTGCAGACCGTGGGATATGCAAGGTCGACCAACGGAGGCGCCACCTGGATAGCTCCAGCGGTTGTCGATACGGTCATCACCATTTCCACAGTTGTGACTTCAAGCCCGGTATCTGATAAGGTGGCCATAGTTTACACTCATCCTTACGACACGACGAGCCAGTGGATTAATGATGTCTATTATGTTCTCTCGCAAAACGGCACGACCTGGGATTTCCGCAACGGCAAAGTCAATATCACGAACTACGCTTCCACTCCCGAAACGCTGTGGGCCTATACCGACTGCGATGCCGTCTTCGATTTCAATGATAACCTGCACATCATCTGGAACGATCAGTTTGCATATCCGGAGGGCGGCGGCCTGACCTCGGTGGAATATAAGTCGACAATTCGTCACTGGGACCTGTCGTCGGGCACCATAACTCAAGTGATGAAATCCGATTCGACGTGGGTCTTAACAGGCTGCGACTTTGGCAACTGGAGTCACAGTCTCGCCAAGATGTCTATCGGTGCCGATAGCACGACGGGAGGCCTCTTTGTCACGTCCACCGGCTGGTACTTCTATGATTGCGCGGCCGACGGCTACGCCAACGGTGAGCAGTTCATGAGTTACTCGACCAACGGCGGCGCCAACTGGACCCTCAGGGGTGACCTGACCAATTCGCATACCAACGGCTGTCTCGCCGGCGATTGCGACAGCGATCATTGGTCCTCGCTGGCCGAACGGGTCGACGATTGGCTGCATCTGTTCTATAGCAACGATCTTGACGCCGGCGGCATACCTCAGAGCGAGGGCGCCCTGACCACCAATCCTATGCTTTATCTTCACTACCCGAATCCGATCAGGAGCTCGGCCGTACCATCGGCCCCGGTACTGGTTTTCCCGTATGACGATTCCACGTACGCTTCGGCCTTCTTCGTCTTCGAGTGGAGCGAACCGGTTGGGGTTGCTCATTATGAGATCCAGGTAGCTACCGACGTCGGTTTCGCCAATATCGTCGAATCCAATTCCAATGTCGACCACAAGGAATATCTAAATATTAACGGCCTGCTGCCGGATGAGTACTTCTGGAGAGTCAGGTCGGTCGGATACTTTGGAACCTCCGCCTGGAGCTCGACATTCAATTTCATAGTCGCTTACATTGGAATCCAGGGCCATGTCTATGAGCAGGATGGCACGACGCCGATTCAGGACGCTATCGTGGCGGCGATTAGCAACGACCCGGTCGACACCTCCGCGGCATCGACAAATGCCACCGGTTACTATGTGTTGCCTGTGCCCGGACCGAATACTTACGATATTATCGCAGGCAAGGATGGATACGCCGACACCACGGTTAACGACTACAACATCGCCAGCGGCGTTGCCATCGTCAACTTTACGTTGCACCCGCCGGCCGGCGGCTGTGATTATATCCCCGGCGATATAAACGACAGCGGCGCGCCCAACGGTATTGACGTTACCTATGGGGTGGCCTACCTGAAAGGCGGCAGCGCCCCCAGAGATTCGTGCAACTGCCCGCCCCTAATATTCCCGTTCTATGCGGCCATGGATGTCAACGGCACCTGCAGCACCAACGGTATCGACATAACTTATTATGTCGCTTACCTCAAGCAATTGCAGCCGGCCATACTGTATTGCGATGATTGCCCACCGGCACGCAGACAATAGTAAAATCGGTCAATACGGACCAGAGCCCCGGTCAAATGCCGGGGCTTTTTTTTGGCGCGAAAATCGTTATCATCAGATATTTCCGAGGTCTTCGGATTCCAGCCTGATAACAGAACTGAAAGATTGGTTTACTCGCGTAGACTTTCCATCGAGGCAAAAAAAGGGGTCGAGACCACTATAGTCCCGACCCCGCCATCAGTTGAATTCAAAGTGTCGTCAGTCGTGTTCCGGCGGCTGAGGAGGCTCAGGCGGCTCCGGCGCCATGCCGGGTCCCGTGCAAGGGCCGCGACCCATGAAATGACCCGGCCCGCCGCCCCGCTGATGGCGGCCGCGCGGGCCATCCTCCATGCGCATCTTGCTCCACTTGGCCAATTGCTCTTCGTTGAGCACTTTTCGCGAGGCTATCTTGTGCTCGAGCCTGGCGCGGTCAATGCCGGACTTGATATTGGAAATCCGATCCTGCTTGGCCAGGGCCGCCTTCTCATCGAGCCTCGCCTTCATCATCACCTCTTTGAGTTCCAGCCGGGCCAATTGCAGGTCGGCCTTCAATCGAATCATTTCCTTCTGGTGTTGAATCTTCAGATTCTGAAGCTGCTCGACCTGCTGATCGGTCAGGCCGAGCTTTTCAGCTACCGCGATCATCTTTCCCGGGTTGGCCGCGGCCACGGCCGCCAGCAACATAGACAACGACATTGCAATCAGCACTATTTTCTTCGACATATTATCCTCCTTCGAGATTATTCTCCCATCCTCCGGCCGGGGTTTCCGCGGCGGATATCCCTGATGAATTCCTGGAGCCGTTGCCTGAAGCGCTCTTCGAAGACCATCAACTTGGCCTGTTGGCGCAGTGGCAGGACAGCACCGATTTCCTTCATGAATTTCCTGCGCTCCTCGATAATCTTGCCCGGTATCTCCTCCAATTGGCGAGTCGTCTCCGAGATTTCCTTGTCGGAAACCTCGGCGTTGTTCGACATCCTCTCCAGGGTGCTGACCAGCTCATTGCGCCTGGCATCGAGTTCCTCCAGGGCCTTCTGGTGCCTGTTGTAAATCGGGAAGAATTTCTCGGATTGTTCCGGCGACAAACCGACTTCCTCGGTCAGCCTCCAGATCTTCATCGTCTGGATCTTCTCGCGTATCTGCTTCCTCATGGGGCCGCCCTCCTCGGGCAAAGGAGGCGGAGGCTGGGCCGCAACCGAGGCGGCCAGCGCCAACAATACCAGCAATATTCCAGGTTTCATGCTTCTCATGTTTTCTATCCTTTTCCAGTTGAGCCCATTCCGGGCAAATTGTCGATCTTGTCGGAAAGCGCCTTCATCTCACTTTGGGTGAGGCCGTGCAACAGATCCTCGATATCGCTTCCCTCTATGAGCTCCTGCGCAATGTATTCGACGTTCATGTCGCCTGCCATCTCAGTCAAGAACTCGTCCCCCAGGCCCTCGGAGCGGGCGATATCGTTAATAACCTCGGCGCTGGTTATGCTCGACGCCGTGTTGATCGCAGTTGTGGATGGCACATGATTGGCCAGCTTCGGAATCAGGCTAACCAGGATTATCGCGGCGGCGACTGCCACCGGCGCCCAGAGCCAGGCAGGCCGGCTCCATTTCAAGCCTATCACCTCGGGCCGCCTGCCCCGGGCGATTTCTGCTATTCTCTCGAATGTGATACCATCCAGTTCGCCGGGGCGGACCCGGAAATCGGTCCGTTCGAGGATCGATTGCAATTTGATAAGCTCGGCCATGTGAGCGGCGCAGGCGGGACAATCGTCAACGTGACACCTGACATCGATCGGCAGCTCCGCGCTCCCCTTCCGGAGCCTTGCATCGATTTCGATTCGCGCGTTTATACAGTTCATCATTGTCATTCCTTTATATATCGGCTCAGGCCGGCGCGAAGTTTCATAATGGCTTGATGATAATTGGCCTTCACCGCCCCCTCGGTGATTCCCAGCATGGCGCCAATTTCGGCATGCGGTTTTTCTTCATAATAATGAAGAATGAAGACCATTCGTTGTCGTGGCGGAAGGCCCTTGATAGCGGAATCGATCTGCCCGCCCAGCTCATTCGACAGCATTCCGTCGACCGGACTGCCACCGGCCATTAGCTCCGACGTATCCTCGATGGATGTCAGCGATGAGATTCGGTTTCGAGATTTATGATTGAGCGCCAGGTTAACCGCGATTCTGTAGAGCCAGGTATAGAGGCTGGAATCGCCACGGAATTGATTTCGCGAGCGATAGGCCTTGACAAACGCCTCCTGGGCGAGATCCTTGGCATCGTCCCTATTCCTGACAAAGCGCAGAATCACAAGAAAAATCCTTTCTCTATATTCCAAGACCGCTTGTTTAAAGGTCTCGTCATTAAGTATTTGGCCCGAAACCTCGTTACTCATCGCCTCCAAAATATTAGACCCCGGAGCAGGGTCAAGGTTTAATAGATACCGGACAGCCAACTAATTGCATTCAAAGAGCTTAGACAACAAGTTCATATCTCCCCGCATCAGGCAGGGGGAAACAGGCGACCTGACCGCCATAGTTCGCGCGGCGTCAGGGACCCTTTCCTGACACCCGTACGTCTGTTGATCGAAGATTCCCGTAGGTCAATACCCCCGCAGTCTTGACTTTATTCTTAGAAATGCGTCAGGTCTAAGGACCTGACGCCACCTGGTATGTTGCGTCGAGAGAAGCCACGCATGCTCGGCAGCAGGGGTAAGCCGCCCGACATCACGGTGAATCACAGAGTCGAAACCGCCCCGCATTAAGCAGGGGCAAGCAAGGGCTTCGACCTGCGACTGGCTCATTTTCTGACGCAGATAAGTTTAGTATTCGGGAATGACGGCTAATTATCGTCAGTCTCGACGGGATCTGGAAAGGACTTTCGAATATAGCGCCAGGTTCTCGAGGCATCGGCCGGCCCCGCGCACCACGCATGTCAAGGGATCATCGGCCACGATGATCGGCAGGTTTGTTTCCTGGCGCAAGCGTTTGTCGAGGCCGCGGAGCAACGCCCCGCCGCCGGTCATGATAATTCCGCGGTCCAGAATATCGGAGGCCAGTTCGGGCGGCGTCATTTCGAGCGCCTGACGAACGGCCTCGATGATGTTGGTGACCGGCTCGGAGATGGCCTCTCTAATCTGGGCCGAGGAAATCTTCATGGTCTTGGGCACGCCGGCCATGAGATCGCGCCCCTTGATCTCCATGGTATCCTCTTTCTCGAGGGGGTAGGCGGAACCGATCTTGCACTTAACTTCCTCGGCGGTTCTTTCGCCGATCAGCAGGTTATAGTTCTTTTTCAGGTAAGTGACAATCGAATCGTCAAGCTCATCGCCGGCTATCCGGATGGAGGTGTTATTGACAATACCATTCAGGGCGATTACCGCTATCTCGGAGGTGCCGCCCCCGATATCGATTATCATCGAGCCGGACGGCTGGTCGACCGGGAGGCCGACTCCTATAGCGGCGGCCATCGGCTCGGCGACCAGGAAAACCTCCCTGGCCCCGGCGTTCTCGGCGGAGTCGCGGACGGCGCGTTTCTCGACCTCGGTTATCCCCGACGGGACGGAGATGATGATGCGGGGCTTCATGAGGTAGCGATGCTTGACCACGCGACGGATGAAATCGGCCAGCATCTTCTCGCTGACCTCGAAATCGGCTATGACACCATCTTTCAGAGGCCTGATGGCGGCGATCTCATAAGGCGTGCGGCCCAGCATCTCCTTGGCGGCGATACCGATGGCCAACACTCGGTTGGTGCGTTTGTCGACAGCGACTACAGAGGGCTCATTTAAGACAATCCCTTGTCCTTTGACATACACCAATGTGTTTGCGGTCCCCAGATCGATGGCAATATCATTGGTGAGAAATCCCATCCACGACATGTCTTCTGTTGAATTACCTTTCTTCTTTTCCTCTAATACAGCCTGCATTTATTTCCATCCGCCAATAATATTGTTTGAGACCGCAAATTACAACCTATTTTTTTATTCGGCAGAAAATGGAATCGCTTAAGGGCTTTAGGAGGAAAATCGGGCGGGAAATGAATGCCAGGCCGAATTACGGGCCATGTTTCATCCTGTAACGATGACCCGCCGCGTCGGGGAACGGGAGCCGGTGAATATTGGCTGTATCGTAAACAGCCCTTTATGGACGGCGCGCCATTCGGCGCCTATTATGATGGACCCGCAATATTAAGAATAGACACATTTCGTCGATAAAAGGGATAGCTGCTGCTGCCAGTTGGGTAAGGAGGATAGATGCTACTGTGGAGCTCGGTACTGCTGGGGCTCGGAATCCTGGCGACACTCGATTCCGTATTTAATTACGGTAATCTCTTTCGAACGATAAACTCCGTCATGTTCCTGCTCGTTTCCCTCGGTCTTTTGGTCAGAACCAAGACTCTGCGAAAACGCGCATACAAGGAAAAACTCGAACGCAACAATGATAATTTGAGAGAGCGCATGATGGAAATGAGAAATTCGGTCGAGGCCATCAGGAAAGGCGAGCCGATCGACGAGGTCTTCAGATAAGATTACGCAAGCCGGCCATCCTTTGAGTAGACAATCATCAGCCCGCTATTCAAGATCTTAGAATTTTCAGTATAGGCATCGCGCCGGCAGGCGAGGTCGGGTTTCTCGCTCGCCTGCGACTCGCTCGGAACCAGACCTACGGGGTCTCCCCCGGGTATGGCGAGCCGCGGAAAATATCGGTCAGCTCGAAACGGGCGTAATCCTTGACAAAATGCAGCGTGATAACGCCGGTCGGGCCGTTGCGCTGTTTACCGATTATGATCTCTGCTACCGGGCCAAGTGAACCGTCGTCGTCGCGTTCGCGATGAATGAACAAAACGACATCAGCGTCCTGCTCCAGCGCCCCGGATTCACGGAGATCCGACAGCTGCGGCCGAGCTTTGACGCCTCTTTGCTCGACCTGGCGCGACAGCTGCGAAAGCGCCACCACCGGCACCTTCAACTCCCTGGCCAGAGCCTTGAGTGATTGCGATATATATGTTATCTCCTGCTGACGGCTTTCGGGATTTTTCTGCCCTCTCACCAATTGAATGTAATCCAATAATATCAGTCCGATATCATATTTGAGTTTCATGCGGCGGGCCTTGGCGCGTATCTCCATGACCGTCAGGGTGGCCGAATCATCGAGGAAAATGGGAGCCTCCGAGAGCGGGCCGACCGCGATCGAAAGGTTGGTCCACTGGTGGTCGGCGATTCGCCCGGTGCGCATCTGATGCGACGATATCCTGGCCCGGCTGCAGAGGAGCCTTTGCGCCAGCTGCTCCTTGGCCATTTCCAACGAAAAGATGATTACCGGGATACCGCGGTTGACCGCGACGTTTTCCGCGATATTCAGCGCAAATGCGGTATTGTGCGTTACGATATAGTCGTCCGTAACATATAGATGTGATGGGTGGCTGACGGCAATGCACTGCGTTTTCACGATACGGGTGGCAGTTATAGCTTTAATGTTCAGGCGGCGTTTCCGCTGGCGTGCATTCAATCTATCCTTCTTGTGCTTCACCAGTTGCAGGATGGTCGGATCAGGGAGCTGGATATTACAGACATATGATGTCTGGCCACTACGCTTTCTGCGTTGATAACTATAGGAAGTAGACTTTGGGCAGAACGACGCCGTCCCGCCCAAGGACCGCGTAAGGTCGACTACGTCTTTGGCCAATTGTGAGCTGCATGTAGCGAACCGTAACGAGCCGAATTTCTCCACCCATCCGTCGCTATCGAGCAGGCCGGCTAGCAATTGGGTGCGCGCTTCCCGTGACGCGCTCAAGTAGGCTGTCGGGATGAATTTCGTCTCCGCGGAATGACCCCACAAACCCATCTCGCGGAGCATAGCAGTAACCGGGTTGGCAGAGACTCCTTGGGTACCTTTTCGATGAGCGCCTTCGCGCTGAATAATGCGATAGTCGTAACCCCCCGCAGGGGTAACGCCCATTTCCACCCCCACGGCTTGCTCCATCCGAGGCAACATAGTGGGCTCGGCGGTGGAAAACCGCAGTGATGTGCCTGATAGCGACCCGTCCCCAAGCAGCACCCCCAGCAGCCATGGATCGAGCGAAAGATGCTCGTCGGAGCCGAACTCCCCCACGAATGGCTCGATCCACAGCCGGTTGCGATAACGTTTCCTCAACAATAGCTCCATCAGTTGCGCGGTTGTAAGAATGCGGGGCTCGGTCCAACTACGGTAACGTATTCGCCAGAGGTGCTCGGCGCAGCACTCGGTGGCACGCCCGTCGGCGAAAATCATACGGTAAACCTGGCGGGCACCCTGAGGATATATGCCGACTACCTGGGATCGCCGGCCGTCAACCGATGCCAGCTCATCCCCGACGCATAACAAGCCCATTTCTTTCCACCTGCCATCGCACATTAATACTTTGGCGTCCAGCGGCTGAGCCTTGCCCATCGAGGGCCGCCCGGCGATGATGATAAGATCCGATTTCTGGAATCCGGCCGTCAGGCTGTCGAGATCGGGGTATCCGGTTGACAGGCCGGTGACATGCCCCTCGCGCTTGGCATACTCCTCGATCTGCTCGAAGGTTTGCGGCAGGATATTGCGCAGGGCCACGAAATCGCCCTTGAGCGAGTCCTCTTTGATAGCGAATATCTTGCGCTCGGCGTAGTCGAGAAGGTCATCGGCGTTGTTGCCGGGATCATAGCAGCGACTGATTATGTGGCTGCAGTCGTTTATCAGATGGTTCTTGACCGCGGCCTCGATAACGATGCGGGCATGGTCCTCGATATTATCGAAATTGACGACCGTGTCAGTCAGGTCCATGAGATATCTGCGCCCGCCGACTTCATCGAGCTGGCCGCGCTTGAAAAGCTCATCGGGGACAGTCAGCAGGTCGATGGCGTTGGAATCCTCGTAAACCTTTCGGATGGCCGCGAAGATCTTGCGATGCTTGGGAAGATAGAAATAATCATCCTTGAGCATCTCCATGCCGACATGCAGCGCCTCGGTGTTCTGAAGGATCGAACCGAGCACCGATTGCTCGGCCTCGATCGCCTGGGGCGGTATGCGCTCATTGGTTTCTGCCATATATTATTCCTTGCTTATGACATTATATGCCGCGTTATGCGCGCCATCAGATACCTGTAGGTCAGGTCGCCTGCGACCTGACTCTTTTTATCTTCCATCCTTGATGAACAAAAAATGGGGTTGATTAGCTGCCAGCTCCTTCTCTGCCTATATTTCGCTCCGTCTGTGATATCAAATCAAAGAAAGCTACGTCTTCCTCGCGAGTCAGAGCTTGCTCTGACCGCGGATACCACGAAATAGGATTAATTCCCATAAAACCGTTTTTACTCCCCATATAATCATTAATACTGCTATACGGATACTTATCAGGTCTAGAAACCAAAAGGTGTCTTACTGGATTGAAATGAATATAATTTAGTCCAGCATATAACTGTTTATCGTCTTCAATAGGCAAATAGTCAAATCGCGGAATCCAGACTTGATGATCTTGCCTCTTGGTGCATCTATTTTCGACTGCACTTCGTCTAAATTGCCTGAGCCAAATACGATTTCTGCCAGCGGCCCAATCCAAAATTCGGCGCGCGCTTAAACTCTTCCA
>MEWP01000073.1:0-15739 GCA_001775395.1 candidate division Zixibacteria bacterium RBG_16_53_22
AATCTACAATCAAAGCGGCTGGCGGCCCGGCCCGATGAGGACCACTGACCTGTTCAACACCATGCTCAAATGGGCGGGAAAACCAACTATAGATAACACCGACGGGGAAGCGCTGATATAGAATAATTTTCGTAGGTCAGGTCGCCTGCGACCTGACTGAGGTTGATGACAAACCGGCAATAAATTGAGTTGAGGTGTCGGGTAATTTAATGTAGGGGCGTATGGCGATACGCCCCTACAACATGCAAAATTGTCATTTCCAAGTATCGAGATTTTTTCTTATCAAAGTCATTTTGTCAACAGCCTGAGTCAGGTCGCCTGCGACCTGACTCTGTTGATTAGAAATTACCTCACCAATATCATCGCCTTGGATTCTCTGTACTTGCCCGCCGTCGTCTCGGCGGGATCATCCACATACAATTCATAGAAGTAGATGCCGGTGGAGACGGCTTTGCCGCGGCTATCAACGCCATCCCATATATACCGGTGCTCGCCAGCCTGCTGGCTCTCTCCAATGGTCAGGGATTTGACTCTTTGCCCGGTGATCGAATAGATCAGCAGGCTAACTTTGGCATCTTTATCGAGAGTGTAGGAGATAACCGTGCGGGCATTGAAAGGGTTCGGGTAGTTCTGGGCTAATGCAAATCGGTACGGCCCGCTCGGCCCTGGCTCATCGATCCCCACTGCCTGGTCAAAGTAATAAGCCCCGATATCGGCTCTTGTTGAATCGGGATCAAGAGGGAAAGTCGGGTCACCGGAATCGATACATGGTGAGCCAGGGAGGAGGTGATAATTATCGGATGCGGTATCGGCGAAGATAGGGTCCAGGAAAATATCATGGTCACCGTGCGGGAATACCGAGGTTGTATCGCCGAATATGAGGTTGTAATCCCATTGGCAATATACTGAATCATTTAAACTCGCTCGGACATTGCCGCCCAAGGGATTGAAGGCAATAATGTTGTTTTTTACGATCAGCGTATCCAGCGGCGATTGGATATTCAGATAGATGCCGCCGCCTATCCCCGAAGAAGTATGAATCCGCGCAGAATTATTAACGATGGTATTGTTGGTAATCGTTGTTTTATGCGCTTGAGACGAGCCAACTCTCGCAATGCCTCCTCCGTGCCCGCCGCCACCCGAGTAATACATCGAGGCCAGATTATCATAAATTAGATTATATTTAATCGTAGCATCGCCCAAAAGATATATGCCGCCGCCGTTTCCACTGCCATAGGCAGCGGCTGCCCAATTGTTATATATAATATTGCCCGTGACCTCGGCATGGCTGGTGCAGGGGGCAGATGAGTTTTCGAAACAGATTCCTCCGCCTATAAATGTGGCAAAATTGTTACTAATAATATTGCTTCTGATAATTGGGTTCCCACCCCAACATGCGATTGCCCCTCCCGCCGTCGCCATAAAATTACCATGCAAAATATCCGCCTCTATTACGGGAGCGGCATCCGGCCCTAATGACAATAAGGATAACCCATTGCTTCCATTCGAAATGAAAGAAAAACCCTTAATAACGCAGGTGGTATCGATCTGCCCGTTGATCCAGCAGCGGCCCTGGATGATCGTCGTGTCCGGCCCGTCGGACGCCGACAACAATATGTTCTTGTCGGCTAACTGCAGATATTCTTGATACTCTCCCGGCGCCACCAGCACCGTATCGCCATCCAAAGCCTCATCGATACCGGCCTGAATAGTGGCATAATCGGATGGCACATTGAGAATGCGAGTATGGCCCGTTTGAAATGAAGTTAAAGCAAAGGCGAGAGTTGTTAGTATTAAAACGCACTTAATCATATCACCCTCCGGTGATAACGACAAATTGCTTAATATAAATATGGGCCGCTTTTGCTATTTGTCAAGATCTTTTATTTTGTTGTAGGGACACGGCATGCCGTGTCCGCTATTTGCGATTCGCGGGTCGGCCGTTCTTAGAGTGCCATCTTGAGAATGGCATCGACGATAAGACCGGTGAAAATGGCAAAGAGATATATTATCGAATACCCGAACAGGGCGCGGGCTGAAGCGTTAGATTCGGATCTTAATATTTGAAACGACTTGCGGATGAATATCGCGCCAGCAACGACTGCCACAGCGGCATAGAGCGCACCGGCGCCCTCGAATACGCAGGCCGCGCTGAAGATTACCAAAAAGACCACATAAAGCAGTATTTGCCTTTTCGTGGAAAGATCGCCGCGCACCACGGGCATCATGGGATAATGCACCAATTCGTAGTCCTTGCGAAGATATAACGCCAACGCCCAGAAATGCGGCGGTGTCCAAAGAAAAATGATCATGAAAAGGATAATCGGGATAATGCCGATTCGCCCCGAGGTCGCCGCCCAGGCGATCACCGGCGCCATCGAGCCGGCCGCCCCGCCTATCACGATGTTATATGGTGTCCTGGGTTTAAGGTAGAGCGTGTAAAAAAGCGAATAAAACAAAATAGTCGCCAGGGCCAGAGCCGCGCTTAGGAGATTGTAAAACATGGCGAATATCACAACCCCGGCCGCGCCGATCGTAATGGCAAATGCCAATGCGTGCGACGGTTTGAGTTGCCCCAGCGGTAATGGCCGCCGGTTGCGCGTGCGCGCCATGCGGGCATCGATCTCCCGCTCGAAATACATATTGAAGGCGTTGGCCGAGCCGCCGGTCAGCGTTAGTGCCAGCAGAATTAAAATAAAGCGGCTTGCTCCCGAAACCGGATCACCCTGCCTTAGAAGGCCCCCCTCCAATACGAGTGCCGTGGCGCCGGTGAGAAGAACAAGCAGCATTATGGACGGCTTCATCAGTTTGATATAGCTTACTGTTTTTTTCAAAACCGCCAAAATTACAACCCCGTTTGATTCCAAGGATTTAAGTCAGTTATTTGCCTCGCGGTTCCCGCTAAATTCTGATACCTATAAATCGATTATGCGAATTCGAATTATATGAAAAACGATGGTCAAGTCAACGCATTTAGCGGCCTGGGCCGCAGCAGGATTAGGAGAATCGATAGGTCGAGAACTATTCCTGAATCCGCTCGATGTCCTCGAGTTTGCCGATACAAACCATGATATCGGTATCCTTGAAGAAGGTTTCCGGCGATGGGATGAACTTGAAGCTGCCATCGAGAACATCTTTGATGGCGATCAACTCGACATGATATTTCTGCCTTAATTTCAACGATGCTATCGTCTTGCCGTGAAAATGAGTCGGCGGCGCAATCTCCGCCACGGTAATATCCTCGCCAAGGGGTATGAAATCGAGCAGGTTCGGCCGGGAAAGCGAATGGGCCAGCTTCTTGGCCATCTCTTCTTCGGGGAAAACCACCCGGTCGGCGCCGACCGCCAGGAGTATCCGTCCATGATCCGAATCCTCGGCCTTGACTATAATCTCGCGGCACTTGAGCTCCTTGAGATGCAACGTAATCAGGATCGAGGCGTGCTGGTCGATACCGGTCGAGACCACGGCAGCGTCAAAATTCTCGATATCGATCTGCCGCAAGACAACCATATCGGTGGCGTCCGCAAGGAGCGCCTGGTTGGAATATGACTGCACCAATTGCACGCGAGATTTACCCTTGTCCATGGCGGTGATATTATGGCCTTCCTTATAAAGTGTCTTGGCCACCCCCATGCCGAAATTCCCAAGCCCGATTATCAAAAATTGTTTCACCTGATCTGTCTCCTCATGATATCTCAATCAATATATCATCAAAATCACCCGATCATAACGCTTTCTTCCGAATATGAAATCCTATCGGCCCCCTCGCGCCTGGCCACCACATAAAATAGCGTCAGAAGCCCGACCCGTCCTATTATCATCATAACCACCAGGATTAACTTACCAGGCGTGTGCAAGAAAGGCGTTATGCCCAGCGATAGCCCCACCGTGCCGAATGCCGATACGGTCTCGAAGAAATAGGCGAGCTCAGTTCCCCTCTTTATTCCTCCGGGGTGAAACCCATGCTCCGAGAGCATTAATAACGCCGAGGCTAAGAATATCAGGAAGGTTGCCAGAATGAAAATTGAAACGGCTTTGATAACGCTCTCATCGGAAACCGTCCGCCTGAAAACGTCCACCCCCACGCTGCCCTTCACGCGCGCCACGATAGCCATGATTATTATGGCGAGACTGGTGGTCTTGATGCCTCCCCCGGTTGAACCCGGCGAGGCTCCGATTGTCATGAGGAATATCGTCAGCAGGATACTCAGGACAGAGAGGTTGTTCTGGTCGACCGTGTCAAAGCCGGCCGTTCTGGGAGTCACCGCCTGAAAGATACCATCGATAACTTTCAGATGCCACGGGTCCCCGTCGTACGCGTTATTCATCTCGAGCAAGATGAAGCAGGCCGCTCCCGCAACCAGCAGAATCGATGTCGTGGTGATCACCAGCTTGGTATGCAGCGATGTCCGTCGCCGGCCGGGACGGTTAAATACCTTGTTGTAAATCTCGGTGTTGACCGTGAATCCCAGGCCGCCGACCACGATCAACGAGGCCACTGCCAGAAGCACCGGAATATTGCTATGCCAATCCTTGAGGTTGTTTGGCGAGATGCTCAAGCCGGCATTGTTGAACGCCGAAACGCTGTGAAAAATCGCAAAGTAGAGCGCTTTCAAAGGGGGGAGCTCCGCCACAAAGCCAAAAAACAACGTCACGGCGCCAATTCCCTCAATTATCATGGTTACCAGGAATGCCGCCTTCAGGATTGATCGGACACGAGTGTCGACCCGACTGGTAAATGCTGTTTTCAGGTCGAAAGTCTGGCCGGTGCTTATCCGCGCCCCGAATACCAGGAAAAGCAGGGTCGAAAAGGCCATTACCCCCAGGCCTCCAAGCTGCATTAAGATCAGCAGAACGACCTCGCCGAAATAGGTAAACGTCTCCGGGATATTCACCACTGTCAAGCCTGTGACGCAGAACGCCGACGTTGCCGTGAAGAGGGAATCGATAAATGATATCGCCCCGGCCTCGTGGCTGATCGGCAGGGTTAGAAGGATCGCCCCGACGATGATCGGTATGATAAACCAGATAATTAATCTTAGGGCGGAAGTGGCTCTGGCTAAGATTGGCATAACCTCATTTTATCACAAATAGAGCCATTTCTACAATTCCAAATACGGCACGGCATTGAGTTCGAGACCCGACCGCTCGCCGCGCGCCAGATGGAAATCTCCGCAGGCGGCGATCATGGCCCCATTGTCGGTGCAGAGCGCCGGTGATGGGAAAAAGACGCGCGCCCCGATTGGCTTCCTTTCATCGAAAAGCTCTCGCAGTCGTCTGTTTCGCGCCACGCCTCCAGTTATCGATACCTGCACCATCCCGAAATTCTCGGCCGCCGCCAGTGTCTTCCTCACTAACACGTCGGCTATCGCCTCTTGGAACGAGGCCGCCAGGTCGCCGCGCTGATCTGCTATGAAATCCGGGCTTTTGTCCTGGAGATAAACCGATACCGCCGTCTTGAGACCCGAGAACGAAAATTCGTAGCTATCCTTTCCCATCTGAGCGCGGGGGAATTTGATGAATTTCCTGTCACCCACCTCGGCGGCTTTCTCGATTGCCGGGCCACCCGGATACCCCAGGCCCAGGAGCTTGGCCACCTTGTCGAATGCCTCGCCGGGGGCGTCGTCCCGAGTTGAACCCAACAACCGATATTTTCCCCAATCCTCGACCAGGTAGAGATTGGAGTGCCCGCCCGAGGCCACCAGAGCAACATGCGGCACCTGCAGCGGCGCATGTTCCAGCCGCCCGGCAAAAAGATGTCCTTCTAAATGGTTGACACCGTAATAAGGAATACCCATCGCCAAATGGACCGATTTCACGAACGAGAGCCCGACCAGCAAGCATCCCACCAGCCCGGGGCCGCTGGTTACCGCCATGCCATCGAGGTCGTCAAGTGCTACCCCCGCTTGCGAAAGAGCCTTCTCGATTATGCCGACTAATTCGGTGATATGAATGCGCGAGGCTATCTCGGGCACTACGCCGCCATAGCGGGCGTGTATTTCCTGAGAAAGAATAATATTCGAAAGAATCTCCCGCCCATTCCGAACCACACCGGCGGCGGTCTCGTCGCAGGACGTTTCCACTCCCAGGACCAGCATAGGTTGTTTTAAACCCTGGATTTCACTGCGATCTTGAAATGATTCCCGTTAATAATGGTGACGCTCCTGAATTCCGAGACATCGATATCATACAGATCGATGAGGTTCAAGTCGTACTCATATTCGCCCGGCCTGGTGACCAGCGACATATCGACATAGGCGGTCACCCCGCCGGAGAGTGATAATTGCAGAAGTTGCTTTCCGGTGGCAATCACCGAAACCTGGGCCGCCCGGGGATCGATCTGTTCGATCTGGAGGCTGCGGTTGAGACCGACCGGCTGGATGCGGGCTTGATATGATTTTTCGTAGGTCTTTTCCGTGGCCACATGGAACCATAGCACCAGGGCCAGGAGAATGGCTACCAGCTTCCATCCGAAATTGGCGAATATTTTATCCTTCAGAGCCAAGTCACTTTTCCGACTGCTTGATAACTTTTCCTTTCGAAACCTCGCCATTATCTATCCTGATATTGAATCCGCAATCGGGATTGCTGCAGACCCACGCCTTGTACCTGATCTCGGACCCCTCGCGCCCGTAATCGGACAACGGCAGAAGCACACCCTTGCTGCATTTTAAACATTGTGGGTAATTTTCCAAAATTCCTCCCTTGGTTCCCTGTGGGATATATTACATATCAAGGACTTGCCTGTCAATTGAGAATTAACCGAACTTATCGATATGAATCGGCAAACAGCGGCCTGTTCTGAGTATTCGCAATTATTATTTATATGCCTCCTGATGGAAAGGGGCATTTTCGAGATATCTAGGTGCCCTTTGGAGTGGTATTGAATAAATAAATCGAGCCGGTTCGAAGCTGAACCGGCCCTGCCTAAAGTAGCCCCTACATAGCTGTAACGCCTGAAGAAGGCTACATGCGCAAGGTAAATGGTCATGGGCATGATGTCAATCCTTTTTTGGGGCAGACAGGGCGTCAGGCCTCAAACGACAATAGGTGCTATTTTGAGCAGGTCTGAGCTGTCGCTAATTCATCTCCAAACGGTCTTGGGCCAAGGTCTGATGACATATCTCACACAGAGGACCGAGAGGAAGAGGATCAGATATCGGGGCCGACTATTTTACTATGCTCCAAGCAGCAAGATAATCGCCGTCGCCGCCAGGGCTGCGAATAGGGTGCCGGCGAAATTGACAAAATCGTTGTCGACGAATCTGACCCCGCGCGCCAGGGTCGCCGGGAGGCCGCAGTGGTTCCGGCGCTCGGTCCGGCGGTGGCATTGATTGCAACGATATTGAGCTTGAAGCGAGGCCCCCAGAACAGAATCCAGGAATGACCCCGCCAATCCACAACAGGCGGCAGTTAGCCACAACATCATGTCAATCCAGAGAAACTCATCGGCAATGAGCCCGCCCGATCTGGCCACCAGCATGGTCATGATTGCGCCGCCTATCGAGGCGACAGTGCCTAAAATAGAGATGCCGCCGGACTGACCGGGATCGACACGCTTGAGCGATAATATGGAGACAGGCGAATCGGGGTGGAGTGTCCCGAGCTCCGTTGCCCAGGTATCGGCGGACGCCTCGCACAGGCTGGCCAGGTAAGGGAAAAACCAAATGATGTCGCCGGATAGGAAATAGACAAGCGCCAGCGCCGATGCCGCCGCGCCATTGGCCATGACCTGAGCAAAATCGCGCGTGCCGGTTTTGTCGGCGCCGGACAGCGATTGGATCTTTCCCGGTGTTTTGAGATGGGAAAATATACTCGATGATATGAAAAAGAAGAGCAGCGGTATCGCGAAAACAACTCCACCAAATCCAAATATGATAGTTCCCACCACGACCGTCCCAACTGCGCCCGAGCGCGAAAGGGCCTTGAATCTGTATGACAGCAGTGCCAGGCTCAAGGAGAGAATCAGCGCCGCCGTTATTTGGGCTAAAAGAAAATGCCGTGGAACTGAAGAGATTATCATCGTTCTAAAATAATAATTGTGAGTGATATTTCAAGGCCGCTGTGCAACGAATATCTTCTCATGTGGAAATGTCACTATGTGAATTAATGAGGCGGTCATCATGGCCACGCCGCGTCGGTTGGGAATATGTGCCAATTGCTCTCTTTTATTTATTGAAAAGGGTATCGGAGAAGGGAAGTTGGTCCAGGCCGAAGACACTTGTCTTTGTTTCGCCGGAATGATTCTTCAGGCCGGAGATTTTAAGAGCCATGTTGAAAATAAATTCGCCGACCTTATCGGGAGCGTCTTCCAGGCTCGGCTTTTTAATATCGGAGACCTCACCCTTGAGCCATGATTCGACCTCTTTGAAGCTGGAGAAGCTCATGGTCTTTACGACAATCGAGCCGGCCAGGTAATATTCGCCGGCGCTGTCATCGGGGACAAAGGCGACCTGCCCGGATGACATCAGAAGATCGATCGCCTCTTCCTCTTCATATAAGATATTTTCGATAACAAGGCCGGGAATTTTCTGAACGACCGTGTACTCCTTTTCCCAGGGATCGAATCGAATTCTGTAATCGACCTTTGCCTGGCCGGCCAACTGGTCGAACCATCCTGGCCTGACACGCCAGAGCTCGAGCCGATATTCGACCGATATCGGTACCCCCTTGTCGACATAACCGATTAGCTCGGGCGGCAGGGAATCGGTCAAGGCCAGTTGTGTGAGGATTTGGCCATTCTCGCAATGTGTAAATTTAAAGGCCGGCTCGATCGCATCAATATCGGAAAAACCCGCGAATGAGAAGGCCAACAAGGGAATAATGACCAGGGTCGTTTTCCTGGAGGGATTTCTACAAGATTTCTGCAATAATCCGCGTCTTTCGCCTAAAGCCACAACAGATTACAGGCTTGCTAAAATAACAGATCAAACCTGAATGATGCCACCGGCGATTTGCCGAGATCGTCGAGTCGTTGGGCCAGGTCGATCCTGAGGACATCGGTTACCAGGAAACTGATACCGATATCGGACTTGATATCTTTCGATTCAAAGTCATTTTTGCCGAATGCCGCCTTGCCGGCATCGAAGAAAACCCCGGCCCCAAAATCGCTCTCATGGAATAGCCAGATATAATCGGCATTGAACAGGGCGTAGCGATTGCCCTCGAATTCCTTGTAATCGTACCCTCTCAACGAGCCGATACCGCCCAGAAAAAATCTTCTGAAGAGCGGCAGGCGGTCGTCGGAATGGCCGGCCCGAAGCCTCACCATGACAGTCTGATTTCGCGCCACCGGCAGATACCCCTTGATTTCAAGACGAGCCAGTGAATAATCGAAATCCGCCGAATCGGAATCGGCGGTTTTCAATAGCTGCAGGTTCGAGAAGAGCCCCCGGCCGGGCAGTCGCTTATCATCGCGTGAGTCGTATGTGGCGGTCAAACCGTACTCCTTTAAATCGCCCGCGCCGGCCAGTAGATCCGCCGAATCAGGAAGGACGGTCGCCCAGTTTTGTCGAAAATCCTTCCCGCCGAATACCCCGTCCTTTGTATTTTTCTTGAGGTTCGAGATACGCATGGCATTTAAAAGAAATCCGGTCTCGAGCCGTTTGCCGCAAAATATGCCTGCCTCACCGGAGAATCCTCTTGACCAATAGTAATCGTAGGCATCCTCGCTGAAAAAGAACGCCTTCAAGGAGTTGTCAGTTTCGCTCAGGAGCCAGCGGTCGGATGTCTCGGCCGCCTGAAACATGGCCAGATCGAAATATGGGCCAACCTTTTTGCCTACGCGATGCCGGATCCCCAGTCTGTATTGCCACCTCTTGAGGGAGAACGCGTATGACCCATCGATTTCCATGCCGGGGTATCGTTTTTCGCTATCGACATAAATAAGCCGCGAGCCGAGCGCCAGGCCCTCAACGCGATTGAACCTCAGGCTCAGGCCGAAATCGGCATCATGCTTCTTTGCGCGGATATCCGTGCGCTCCACGGTCTTACCCCGCAGTTTCGCCAATGGGTCTTTATATACTTGTCCGAATGGGGCCGCGGCGTCGCCGTGAATGTAAGCCCCATCCCGAAGGTGAACATCCCCGAATACGGAAACGACATCGCCGAAGACCTCGCCGGAAATATCGATATCGCCGGAGATTGAGACGATGTCGCCCTGGATACTGGTCATGCTATCGATCATTATGCTCCGGAAACTGACGAAATCGCTACCCCGATCTCCATAGGCGGTTACCAATCTTTTCCTGCGGTATTGCCGGGGCGACATGTCATCGGTTTTCCAAGTGGGCACGGTTTCCTGATCATGATTGATCTTAAGCCGGCGAAGCTCCTCCTCACTCAATCCGATTCCGTCGACAATTATCCTGCCCTCTTCAATAAAAAGCTCACCGCGGACCATGATACCATCCGAGGTCCTTACGAAGGAATCACTGCTGAATGTGAAAGATTTGCTTATATTGCCCTTGTCGAGATGTACTTGGATCGAATCGCTGGATATCGAAATCTCGATATCGCCCTTGTCGAACTGACTGTCAACGGATTCAGCGGAATTTGAGATGGAATAAAATAACAGTACAATGACAAGGCAAAACGTCGCACCCCATTTAACATCGGATCTTATTTCGCGTTTCATATATTCTCCTTTCGCGCAATATAACGTGCAATCTGCGTGCCAGACAACATAAAGGATAAGGCGTTAATACATGGGAAGTTGATATCCGGATGCGGCATGATGCCGTGCTCGTTTCACACGGTCAAGCCTCTAAATCGCGGGTATGGCACACGGTATGTGATACAGGCGAAATATCCTGAATACATTGACATGTATGGGGAGTATAAATATATTCGAGAAAAACGGCCCCTTCGAGGGACCAGAACCCATTCCCGGAGATACAAAATGAAATCGCCTTTCGTGTTTGGCCCGGCGCTCGCTCTTGCACTGGGGTCGATATCCACCGCGCAGGACCCGCTAATGCTCAAACTCAGTCTCCAGCCCGGCTCCGCCTACATTTACATTATGGACATGAATCAAACCAATGTCCAGACAGTTGACGGGGAACAGCAGAAACTCGATCAGGAAATGCTTTTGGTCTGGAACTACGATGTTCTGGAAAGAGGCAAGAATCAGGTCATGGTCGTGAAATTGACATACAAGAGGGTAAAGATCAGCCAGAATTATGGCCATGAGATTGCCGAGTATGACTCCGATAACCCGCCCGATTACATTGATCCCTCGATGCGTGGCATGGCCTCGCTTCCAGGGACCGAGCTTATAGTACGGTTGACGCCAACTGGCGAGGTTCTCGGCATTCAGGGTGTCGACAAGATGCTGGATAAGATGATCGCGGCACTCGAGCTTCCTGATTCACCACAGCGGGACCAGGTGGTTCAAAATCTCCGCACGCAATTTGGGGCTGGCGCAGTCGAGCAGTCGCTGGAGCAAATCACCTCGTTTTATCCCGGTGAGCCGGTCTCGGTTGGTGATCGCTGGAAGGACACCACTGAGGCGATTTCCGGCTTTCCCATGGAGATCATATCGGAATATGAATTGAAATCACGGGAAGGCGGCCGGGCGATGATTGATGTCACCTCTGAGTTATTCTCAGACCCGCAGGACCCCATGGCCATGGGGCCCCTGACAATGGCCTATGATGTCAGTGGCAGCCAGACAGGAGTCATTACGGTCGAAGAGGATACCGGCCTGCCGATAAAATCCGAAATAAGCCTCGAATTCGCGGGCGACGTCGATGTCGCCGGCGTGCCAAACGAAAAATCCCAAAATTGGCCTATTTCGGCGTCAGGCAGCGTGGTTGTAACTTTCGAGAGACAATCCAGATAAGTCTGCTGGAACCAATGGCCTGAAAAAAGCTATAATTCAATTATACATTTCACGTTTTGGAGCCGATAATATATAAAGAGGGTTAGTTTAAAGGAGGGACCACATGCATAAGTTTTCAGCTGCCGGTTTGGCTGTCATATTATTGATTTTCGGTCTGGCGACCAGCGCACGATCCGATGTTGAATTTGGATTAAGCGCCGATGATGGCGGCCTTCGCGAATTTCACCTGGCAGTGGGTGATTTTTATCGCGTGCCGGAAAAGGAAGTGGTTGTCGTGCGGGAACGCCGGATTCCCGATGAGGAATTGCCAGTGGTATTCTTCCTGGCAAGTCGTGCCCGTGTGGGGCCGGGTGTCATTGTAGGCCTGCGGCTCGATGGGCGATCATGGATGGATATTGCTCTGTACTATGGCCTGGGCGCGGATATTTTCTATGTTGATGCCAGGGCCGATGGTCCGCCGTATGGCAGGGCGCTTGGATATTACAAAAATAAGCCTAAGAAAGAATGGAAATATATCAGGCTCGCCGATGATGACATTGTGAACCTTGTCAACTTAAGCTTCATCTCGAAACATTATGGGTATTCGCCCAACACGGTCATCAAGATGCGCTCCCAGGGGAAGGGGTTTATAGCAATAAACAGTGATGCCAAGCATGGCAAGATCGGCAAGGAGAGCAAGGGCGGGGTCAAACAGGCCAAGGCCAAAGAAGGCCCTAAGGGTAAGTCCAAGTCGAAAGGGGAATCCAAATCGAAGAGGCGTTAGAAATCTCCGAAATATTCAATCGATGCCGCTGGATTTGTATCCGGCGGCATGTTTTTTTCCGGGGATCTGTCGGCGGGGCCGCGCCCGGAAGGGCGGGAAACCCCCTATTAAAGCGCCTTTTCTTTATCCGGGCTTATTTTATGGCCGGGCCAAATTCGATCGCAGGGTCTTGGGGGTTTCCGCCTCGGTCTCCGACCGAGGGGCGGCCCCGTGGCCGGGCTGTATGAATCGTGATTCCATATTGTGGTTGATATGAAATTTTCCCGGATATAGTGATAATTATATTTTGATGATCTTATTATCCAAGAGGCGCACGCCGGCGATTACAACGACGACTGAGATCATAACCTCGCCGGAAAGCCGGATCAATTCCTTTAGGTCGTCCCAGCGGTTGAAAGATATATAATCTATCTTGACATCGGGAACCGACAGGATCAGGCTTCTCATCTGCTTTTCGATGGCGCCGGCGTTGCGGGCGCCTTTTTTTATCAGGCTGGCCGCCAGATCAAGCGATTGCTTGATTACCTCCGCTTTCTTAAGGTCACTTGCCGACAGATAGGCGTGCCGTGACGACATGGCCACGCCGCCTTCGGTGCGGACTATGGGGGCCTTCACGATTTCGAGATCGAAATCAAGCTCGCGCGCTATCTTGCGGATTACGGCCAACTGCTGACCGTCTTTCTGACCAAAAACGGCGAAATGGGGCTTGACGATATTGAACAGCTTGGCGCAAATCGTGGCCACGCCTCGGAAATGTCCGGGGCGACGAGCGCCCTCGAGGATTTCGCCGGTTCGGCCGGGGTCTATATAGGTATCGAATCCTTCCGGATAAATAGCACTCATCGACGGATTGAACACGACATTGGCGCCGACAGCCCCGAGCTTGAGACAGTCCTTTTTTAAGGAGCGCGGGTATTTGCGGAAATCCTCGTTGGGGCCGAATTGCGCGGGATTGACGAATATCGAGACCACCACTATATCGGCTTTTCTGAGCGCTATCTCGACAAGTTTCAGATGCCCGCCGTGGAGCGACCCCATGGTCGGCACCAGGCCGATAATCTTGCCATCGCTCCGGAGCGAATCCGAGAGCGTCTGCATCTTGCGAGGGGATTTGACGATTAGAAGGGGCATGGCAAGGCTATTATCAGGGCTGAAACCCGATATGCAAACAATAGCGCATTCTCATTTTCGGATTTTAGGGGTAACATAGTTACAATTCGACTCGGATATTTCTCTTGACATTTCGAGCATAATTAATTATGAATATAACAATCCGGTTTTCCGGAGGTGGATGGCGAAAGCCATCGGGCCCGCAAGGGCCTTTCTTTTTGCCTAGATGAATTTCTTGCCATATATATTTACTCGTATAGCATCACAATCATACTTGTTCTGAAGAACTTCGACGATTCTCACGGAGAAAGTCGCTAGCCTTCTACCAAGCAATCCCTCGTCGTTTAATATCTACGCCCGGCTCGGATAGGCGATCAAATCAGCCAGTTGCAGACCGCTGATATTGGCAGCCTTATTTTTTACCTTTAATTGGGAGCTCGTCACCGACTCTTGAAATTGTACAGGTTCAACAAAATCCGTTCCCTGTCTCCAAAGACGATTAAAAGATCCCTTCAAGCGACGATCCTCTTTGCCTCCTCGCGATTCAGCCATGACGTCCCCGTGGCGATTATGTCTATTCAACCAAAAGTTGAATCTTTCCAAAAGCACGGCCAAGCAGTAATGATAAGGATCATAACGCCAGGTTGTATATGTTTCCTGATGTTTTTTCTTATCCAGACAGACAGTAATAACCCTAAAGTCCCATTTCGCCAATAAGGCAAGTAAATCCTCATCAAATGCCATCCTTGCCTTCTTATCACTTAGGATTTGAAAAGGATATTTTGCATTTATCATTTCCTTCCGGTGAAACACTATTGGTTCATCCGGATGCGACCCGAAGTGCTTTATCTTTAGCGCTTCCATTTCAGGGTGAAGCACATCTTTAATATAGTCCAGGCTGCATATTACCCCGGTCAAACTAAGGAAACGATGGTTGGGATTATCCGAACTCCCAAGATCCGGATTGCCCACCTCATCTACATACATTCGAAATTTTGTCAAGCAGATGTTCCATCCATATGTCGAATTATAGCAAGAAAAAATCCCAAGTCCACCGGGAACTTGGTTTCAATATTGCACTAGGCAATTCAGGGATGATATGCCTCTTATGGTCAAAACATGCGCAAGTGTTAAAAAATGGGCGTTGATTGTCAGTAACTCTCCTCATCCCCCGGAAATCGCCCGGCCCGAACATCATCGATATAATCGCCGACGGCTTTTCTAATGACATCGGCGACATTCGCATAGGCGCGCACAAACTTGGGACGGAATTCCTCGAATAGGCCGATCATATCGGATATCACCAGCACCTGGCCATCGCAGTGCACCCCGGCCCCGATCCCGATTGTCGGGATACGGACCGATTCGGTGATCTCGCGGGCCACGTCCGGCACGACGGCCTCGAGCACGATCGCGAAACATCCGGCGTCCTGAAGCGCCCTGGCCGATTGCAGGAGATATTCTCTCTGTCGGGCGGTCTTTCCCATGACAAGGTAGCCCCCGAATTTATTGAGCGATTGGGGGGTCAGCCCGATATGCCCCATGACCGGGATTCCGAAATCGACCAACCGCAAAATCAACGGCGCAATCTCCGAGCCGCCCTCGAGTTTAACCGCCTGGGCGCCACCCTCTTTCAAGAACCGTCCGGCATTCCGAATGGCCTCCTCCTCCGATGGCTGGAAGCTCAAAAATGGCATATCGCCGACGATCAGGGCCCGTTCCACCGCGCGGGAGACATTGCGAGTTAGAAATAGCATCTCATCCATCGTGATCGGCAAGGTGGTCTTATGGCCGGAAACCACCGTAGCCGCCGAATCACCGACCAGAATGCAGTCTATGCCGGCTCGATCCATTATGCGAGCGGTGGGATAATCATAGGCTGTCAGAACCGCGATTTTGCGCCCCTCCTGTTTCATGCGCTTCAGGGACCGCGTGGTCACTTTCAATTGCCCGGCGGATTGTCTTTCAGGTGTCATAAGGCCCTCATTCGTCCCCGATTTTCCTGACCTTTTGGCTCTTGACAT
>MEWP01000073.1:15750-20738 GCA_001775395.1 candidate division Zixibacteria bacterium RBG_16_53_22
GACATCGGGCAAGTAGTCCTTTAGGGGACGCATCGAAACCGGATCATTCAGATTGGGATTCAATTCCAAAAGCGGTTCGAGGACAAAACGCCTGGTTTTCAGCTTGGGATGAGGTATCTTCAGGCCGAGTGATTCCATGTCTGTATCGTCGTAAAGGAGTATGTCGATATCGATCGGCCGCGGCTTAAGATGGGTTCCGGGACGGCGACCCAGCCGAATCTCGATCCCCTTGACCTGCTCCAGCAGGGAATGGGGGTCGAGATCGGTTTCGATCCGGACCACGCAGTTGAAAAAATCTGCTTGATCGCTTGTTCCCACCGGCTCAGTTTCGTAAAGCGACGATACCCCCTTGATATCTATATGTCCCGTATCGCCCAGCATCTTTATAGCCATGTTGATGTTGTCGACCTTGTCTCCCAAATTCGAACCAAGCCCCAAAAATGCCGTAATCATGTGCAATCTCCTTGTGGTGCTATCCCGAGGTTTCGACCTCGATGTAATCGATATTGCCCGGTACCGGCGGGATTTTCTTTCTGACCCGGACCGTGACCCGGGGCGAACCGGTATGGCGCTGCAATTCCTGACGCAGCCGCTCGGCCAGGGTCTCGAGCAGATTGTACCTGTGCCGTTCCAGAAACTCCTCCACGATCTTATATATGGTCACGTAGTTGAATGTGTCCTCGAGATGGTCCGACGAGACTGCTTTCGAGATATCCGCCTCGAGCTCGCAGTCGACCTCGTACCGTCGCCCGGTCTCTTTCTCGGCGGCCGCAACTCCGTGGAATCCGTAAAATGTCATGTTAACGAGCCGGATCGTTGCCATGGGCTCCTCCTTTCGGGATCATCGCGCTTGATTTTCCCGCGTCGATAGCTATCGTCCATCGATGGCCATGCTGTCAAATGAAATATACTCGGTTCCCGTTGGCCTGGATAATATTTTTTCGACCAGGTAATCGAATCGCTCGCCATGCCTGGAAAAATCGACGTTATCGGTCTTGACCACCAGGAGGGGGGTGCGATTGTAATGAAAAAAATAATCCCCGTACGATTCGCACAGAATTTCAAGATATTCCGTGTCGAGACCGCGCTCGAACGCCCTGTCGCGCTGGCGTATTCTCTTGACAAGCGTTTCAAGAGACGACGTCAGGTAAATCACCAGATCGGGCCAGACTATATTCTGCTCCAGCACCGTGGCCACCCTGTCATAAAGCGCCAGCTCGCGGTCCGAAAGATTGATCCGCGCGAATACCCTGTCCTTGGCAAAAAGATAATCCGATACGACTGTTTCGGCGAACAGGTCGTATGAAGTGAAATCCTCTTGCTGACGATAACGCGACATCAGAAAGAATATCTGGGTATGAAAGGCGTATCGCTCGCGATTCCTGTAAAAATCGGGCAGGAATGGATTTTCCTCGGCCAATTCCAGGATCAAACGGCCGCCGAAATGTCTGGCCAGCATCTCGGCCAGCGTCGTCTTGCCAACCCCGATCGGCCCCTCGACAGCTATATAGCCGGCGCCCATTTATTCCACATACAAGTCTGACCCGCTATTCGGGTTTGTATTTCCTCTGCCATATTCGGGAGTGCTGCGCCATTCGCGCGATCGCCTCGACCGTGGTCTTCTCGTCGACTCCCAACGCCATCCGGACCCAACCCTCGCCGTTCTCCCCAAAATCGGAGCCCGGCGTAACCTTGATGCCGGCTTTAATGAACAGTCGTCGGGCAAAGGCCAGCGACGTGCTTCTGACCGGCGGCTTGGCCCAGACAAACGGCGCCAGCCGCCCGGAACGAACCTGCCAGCCAAATTTCTTGAGATCATTTGAGAGGATTTCGCGCTTTCTTCTTATGGCCTCCATGCGCAGATGGAATATCTCCTCGGCATGGTCGAGGCAGGCCGAGGCCAGCGTCATATCGCGATCATCGGGCCAAAGCCCATGAGCCTTCATAAGCCATCTCAGAATCGAGACCACATCCTTATGCCCGACCGCGAATCCCAGGTTCGGTATCCCGAATGTGGTGGCGAATGAATGCAGTTCCACCACCGCTCTGGCGGCATTCTTAACCTGCAACGGCCCGGCGGGATCGGGATTGCCGGGATGCACATAAGCGCAATCGGCGGCCACCAGCATATTCGAAAACCTGAGCGGCTTGAGAAGCTCCCGATAGAAATAAAAGTCGACCGATGCCCCTGTGGGGTCATGGGGATAATTTATGAAAAGCAGCTTGGTCGTCTTGTTATGAGCCACCTTGAGGCCGGCTATGTTCGGTATATAATCGTTGCTTTCGAGAAGGGTATATTTCTTGGGGACGGCATCGGCCAGGCAGATGGCCGTGCGGAAATTAGGCGTGCCCGGGTCGGGGTAGACCGCGCACTCACCGGGATTGAGGATCCCCAACGTGAGCAACGACGCCGCGATCCGGTTGCCCGGAGTAATACAAATCTCTTTCTCGGGATCGAGCGGAATGGCGTTCAAGGAACGATGCTTGGTCAGGATATCCGATATGAGCCGTGACTGCATGTATTCGGCGGATTCATTCGATGACGTCGCCTTGATTTTGCTCATGTCCGGGGCCAGCGCTTCAGGAACTACAAGCTCCATCGGCAGGCGATCGAAATCTATCACCTCCACGCCTCTTGTCGCCAGGCGCTTGCGGGCGAATTTCATTTCTCCCAGCGATGGCTGCGGTATTTTCCAGAGGCGATCGGTTTTGTCTATTATGACGCGCATCTCTTAACGATAACCGGCGCCTGATTTCTTCTGAACGCTCGCGGCCGCGGCCTGCTCAACCTCGACCGAACGGGCGTCAGCGGAAATCGCCGCCGGCCCGATATGCTGCATGATCTCATCCTTGATATTAAGCCGCCCGGCAGCCTTCAGCAGCCGCTCGATCTCCTTTTGAGGAAGCTCCTTCACCGGCCCGAGCTTTTCGGCCACGTATAGAATGCCGGCAAACCTTTCCACAATCTCGACCTTGTTGAACGCATCTTCGAGCGTCTTCCCCAGCGCCAATACGCCATGGGCCTCCAGCAGGAAAACATCGAAACGATCGATCAGGCCGGCCAGTGTCTCCGGCAAATCGCTCGAGCCCGGAGCGCCATAAGGGGCCAGCGGCACACCTCCGATAGTCCCCACCACCTCCGGCAGAATGGGTCGCATCAGGGGGATGCGGGCAGTCGAGTATCCCGTAGCGTAAACCGGGTGGGCGTGGCAGATAGCCATGATATCGGGACGCCAGTTGTAGATCGCCCCATGTAGCTTGATTTCCGAGGAGGGCTTTCCGATGCCCTGGACCTTCTTGCCGGACTGGTCGCAGATAATCATGTCCTCGGCCTTCATGTACCCCTTGTTTATTCCGGACGGGGTTATCATGATCCTGCCATCGGGAAGCCGTACTGAAAGATTGCCTTCGGCGGCCCCTATGTGATGGCGCGCGTAAAGTCTGTGGCCAAATTCAACCATCAGGCTGCGAACTTGAAAGGGAGTGCTCAATTGAAGCTCCTTCACATTTTCTGATAAGTGCGAGCTGTCATGTCGCCTGACCTGACAGCCAGATGCTATCGATACCGTCAATACCGGATGAGACCATACGACACGGCCCGGATATCGGCCGACCGTGTCTCAGGGCGCCACCACGGAAGAGTTTGATATCAGGATAGCGGAGGCTATCGCATACTCCTTAGTATGCGCAAGGGAAATGATAATCCTCTTGTCGCCGATATGTTTCCTGATACCCTGCCCCAACCTGACCTCCGGCTGGCCGCGCTTGTCGTTGACCACCTCCACCGAGGTCCACTTGACCCCCTCGGAGAATCCGGTGCCGATGGCCTTGAAGACGGCCTCCTTGACCGCAAACCGCGCCGCAAACGACAACTCCGGATTAATCTTCGAACTGCAATATTGTATCTCCCAGGGGGTAAAGACGCGCGAAACAAACCGTTCCCCATAACGTCTGACCGCCTCCGCTATCCGGGGGACCTCGACCAGATCTATTCCAATTGCCTCAATATTAGTCGCCACTGCTTTTGAATATAGGCCCGCCCCCTTTGAATGTCAAAAATTAAATGATATTGCGACCACTCCGCAATTTCGGAACCTGTTGTCCTTTTGGCGAATTGACTGGTATGTGGGAAGCTTATCCTGTCCCATCGCATATTACGGGCTGGAAATCGGGCGTTGTTTTCATTACGTTGGTGCAATATTCGCAAGGAGAAATCGCTCAATCACATTCATGGGAGGAAGATGTCTGTAGGATTTATCGGACTGGGCAACCTGGGAAAGGCTATGGCCAACAGGTTGATATCAGAAGGGGTCGAACTAACCGTCTGGAACCGAAGCAAGCAGAATGCCAGGGATTTCAGGCTTCCCCTCGCCGAATCGCCGGCGGCTGTAGTCTCCGGCGCCGATATCACATTCCTCTGCCTGGCCGACAGCAACGCCGTCAAGGCCGTTCTGGAAAGCCCCGACGGCATCCTGAGCGCCAACTGCGCTGGAAAAATCATTATCGATACCACCACCAACCATTTTAATTCCGTCCTGCAATTCCATCGCCACCTTTCCGATCGCGGAGGCTCTTATTTGGAGGCGCCGGTCTTGGGAAGCATCATCCCCGCCTCCCAGGGGAGCCTGACCGTTCTGGTGAGCGGGGATATTAAATCGTATGAAACGGCGCTGCCGCTGTTGAACAAAATCGGCAAAAAGATATTCTTCTTGGGGAAACCATCGCTGGCCACAAAGCTGAAACTCGTCAATAACTTCGTGCTGGGTTCGTACATGGCCACAATTGCCGAGGCCCTGGCCCTGGGAGAGGAAATAGGCGCCGACAAGCAGATGATCCTGGATATTTTCTCCTCCGGCCCGGCCAATTCCGCCATTTTGAATGGCAAAAAGGACAAGCTGCTGGCCGAGGATTTTTCACCGCACTTTTCGATGGCCATGATGAACAAGGATCTCAATTACCTCGAGGAAATGGCGCGCTCGATTAACAGG
>MEWP01000074.1:0-230 GCA_001775395.1 candidate division Zixibacteria bacterium RBG_16_53_22
CCGATCAATTTCTTGGGAGCCATCAGAGCGGTCCCCGAGATTTGCCATATCATTGCCGCAACCGCCAACCCCCTCAAGCTTGTAATTGCCAGAACAGAACAGGGCGGAGGCATCATGGGGGTAATCGATGGCTTTGCGCCCAGGGGGATCGAGACTGATAAAGATGTTGAGACGAGGAAGAAATTCCTGCGGGATATTGGATACAAAAGGTGAATCAGCCAGAGGCTTAT
>MEWP01000074.1:405-12520 GCA_001775395.1 candidate division Zixibacteria bacterium RBG_16_53_22
GAGGCCGTGCCGCTGGAATATCATAGACCGCTCAAAATCGGCCCCGCCAGGGTGGAGCTTGCCTCGGCGGGCCACATGCTCGGCTCGGCCCAGGTCATTGTCGACTGGCACGGCGAGCGTATTGTCTACACCGGCGATTTCAAGCTCGAGGACAATCTCACCTGCCCCAGGGCCGAGATTCATAAATGCGACATACTCCTGATCGATACCACCTATGGCCGTCCAAGATATAAGTTTCCATCGATGGCCGAGTGCAAGGAGATGCTTCTGGATTTTGTCGACAAGCATCTCAAGAATGGTGTCACGCCGATCGTGATGGCCTACTCGTTCGGGAAGGCCCAGGAGGCCATGAAAATGCTCGGCGATGAAGGATTCGAGATGGACGTTCATCCCAGGGCGTTCGATGCCGCGCAGATCTATATCAGGCATGGCGTGAAGATAAAAAACATCAGCCTGTTAGGCGAAAAGCCGACTCCCGGCAGGGCGGTGGTGATGCCGCCCGGGGTACTGAAATATCAAAGCACTTACGGCTGGGGGCGATTCAAGGTCTGTTTCTTATCGGGCTGGACTCTCGACCGGGTCTACGGCGCCAATGGAGGCAACGGCTACGGCATACCGTTCTCCGATCACGCCGGTTTCGATGATATCGTGCGCTATGTCGAGGAGGCCAAGCCGCGCCGCGTTTTCACGCTCTTCGGCCCCCCGGATATCGCCGAATATCTCTGCCGGCTTGGTTTCAAGGCCGAAGGCGCCAGTTTCAATTCGGGCCATCATCATACGCCGCGGGCCAATACTAATTTCGATCTCTTTTCTTCCGGAGTCTGAGCCTGCCGAGACTATTTTCATGAATCCAATCATAACAGCCAGATCGCTGGTAAAAAAATACGACGGCTTGAGCGCTGTCGATCATATCGATTTCACGATCCACGAGGGCGAGGTGTTCGGGTTCCTCGGCCCCAACGGCGCCGGCAAGACCACCATCATGAAGATGATCTACTGTTACGTGCCGCCCACCGCCGGCCAGCTCCTGGTCAATGGCCTGAATGTCGTCAAATCGCCGCGGGGCGTGAAAGCGATCCTGGGCGTGGTGCCGCAGGAGGATTCGCTTGATCCCGATCTAACTGTCTACGGCAATCTGATCACCTATTCGCGGTATCACGAGGTGCCGGGGGCAGAGGCCAGGGAACGCGCCAATCGCCTGCTGGAAATGATGTCGCTAACCGAAAAGCGAAATGTCATCATCGAAAACCTATCCGGCGGCATGAAAAGGCGGCTCTTGATCGCGCGCGGCCTCATCAACAATCCGATAATCCTGATATTGGACGAGCCGACGACCGGACTGGACCCCCAGGCCCGGCATCTGGTTTGGTCCAAGCTTAAAGAGCTGAAAAATTCGGGAATCACCATCATCCTGACGACACATTACATGGAGGAGGCCGACCGTCTCTGCGACAGGCTGGTCATGATGAATAACGGCAAGATACTCGACAAGGGCTCGCCGGTCGATCTTGTCAGAAGGCATATCGGCAAGGAGGTCCTCGAGGTTGATTACGTGGACGATGCGCTTGTCGGCGAAATACGAACAGCGCTGGGTGATAAATTCACCATAGATCATTACGGCGATCGCGTCTACGTATTCACCGACTCGGCACACGAGACGGCCTCGCGCCTGCAGCATCTCAACCTCAAGGCTGTATCGGAGCGCAAGGCCAGCCTGGAGGATGTGTTTTTGATGCTGACTGGCAGGACGTTGGTGGATTGAAAAAATGTATCCGTAAAAATCGCAAATGGAATCGGATGTAATCTCTTATTTGCATTGTTCACCGTCGCCAAATAACATTGCGGGGGCGTTCAATTGAACGCCCCTACGCAAGAACAAAATTATGAATAATCTTAACCCCTACTCCGGCGTTTCCCACAGATCGTTCTATGTCTTCCTGCGTCACTATGATGTTTTCATGAAGACGCTGTCGACCTCTCTAATACCGCCGTTCTTGGACCCGCTCTTCTACCTTCTCGGCATGGGATACGGCCTGGGAAGCATGGTCAGCCCAATCAAGGGGATGACTTATGTCGAGTTCATCGCGCCAGCGCTGGTGGCCTCGGTTATAATGACTGCGCCCTTTTTCGAATGTACGGTGGGCAGTTTCGTGCGCATGCATTTTCAGAAAACATTCGATGCCATGATCGCCACCCCGGTTTCGATCGAGGATGTGGTCACCGGCGACATTCTCTACGGGGCCGGCCGCGCCCTTCTGCAGGGGACCGCAATTTTCATCGTGATAATGTTCTTTGGACTGGTTAAATCGCCGCTGGCCTTGTTCATCATTCCGTTGTGCTTCGTCTTGGCGCTGGCATACGGCCCGATCGCCATGCTCTACACGTCGTTCATACCGGCCATCAACTATGTGGACTACTTCTTCACCCTGATTATCACGCCGATGTTTCTTTTCGCCGGCACCTTCTTTCCGATCGAACAGCTTCCCATCTGGGCCCAAAAAGTGGCCTGGTTCATGCCGCTCTATCACACGGTCAATATCGCGCGCGATCTGAATGTCGGAAATTTCGCCGGGATCTGGGATGACATGCTCTGGATGGTGGTCTGCGGCCTGTTCTTCTACGCCCTGGCCCTCTGGCGCATGCGGAAAAGGATGCTGAAGTGATTTTCTTTGAAAACATTGGGATTGCCGACGAGGTGACCTCCAGTTTCAAAAATAATTGACAATCTTTCCACCATGCCTTATTTTGCCATTTGATTCCCACCAGTAATGGGGCTGGCAAAAATCATCAGTAAACGAGAGGATTCGTGAACCATAAGTTATTGGTTTCTGTATCGGGTGTTAGAGGGGTGGTCGGAAGCGCGCTGACTGCCGACGTGGCCTTGAGGTATGCCTCGGCTTTCGGGACATTTCTCAAAAGCGGCAAGGTAGCGGTCGGCGGCGATACGCGTCGCACCGGGCCGATGGTGCGCGCGGCGGCGGTCGCCGGGTTGATGGCAACCGGGCATGACGTGGTCGATATCGGCATTTGCCCGACCCCGACTATAGAACTGGCGGTGCGCGACGGGGGATTCGCGGGCGGCATAGCGGTGACTGCCAGCCACAATCCCGATCAGTACAACGCCCTCAAGTTAATTGGAAAAGGCGGCCTGTTCCTCTCCGCGCTCGAGGCCGAAAAAGTCAACTCCCTTTACGAAGATGGCGATATCAAGGCCGTCAATTGGCAAAAAGTCGGCAAACTCGAAAGCGATTACAAGTGGATCGACCACCATATAGACAAAATTCTGTTGCTCGATATCATCTCACCGACCAGAATAAGCCAGCGGCAATTGAGGGTCGTGGTCGATTGCGTCGGGGCGACAGCATCAGTCATGGCGGCCAGGTTCTTTTCATGTTTGGGAGTAAAATTTCATCTCATCAATTCCCAGATCGGAGATCGTTTCCCGCATCCGCCGGAGCCGCTGCCCGAAAACTTGAGCGAGTTGGGTCGGGCTGTCAGGGATATCGGGGCCGATGTCGGACTGGCGTTCGATCCCGACTCCGATCGTCTGGCGATCGTCTCCGAGGAAGGGGAACCGCTGGGCGAGGAGTATACCCTGGCTCTCGGCTGCCGATATATATTAACGCAAGTCAAAGGCCCTATCGCGGTTAACGTATCCAGTTCTCTCCTGAACGATTTTGTGGCCCGCGAGGCTGGAACCCGGGCCTATCGCGCCAAAGTTGGTGAAAGAAATGTCACCGAGAAGCTCATGAGAATCAAGGGGATTGCCGGGGGCGAGGGCAACGGCGGCTTGATTTATCCCAAATTGCATTGGGGGCGCGATGGTTTTCTGGCGGCGGCAGTGATACTACAATACCTGGCCTCGACCGAAAAACGAGTGAGCCAATTGGCCGCGGAACTTCCAGCGTATGTCATGCTTAAAACAAAGATGCCGGGTAGCAGGCGCGATATCGAGCGCAGGAAGGGAAAAATCAGGCGCATTTTCCCCGAGGCCAAAATCGATAATCTCGACGGTATCAAAATTTCGGGTGACGATTGGTGGGTTCAGATTCGGGCATCCAACACCGAACCTATCCTGCGCCTGATGGCCGAGGCCGACAGCGAAACAAATGCCAGAAAACTTATCTCGGTTGTCAAATCCGTCTTCAGCAATTAGGAGGATTATAATATGTGTGGTATTGTGGGATATGTCGGGTCGAGGAAAGCCTATCCTCTATTGATGGAGGGCCTTCAAAGGCTCGAATACCGAGGGTACGATTCGGCAGGCGTGGCGCTGATCGAGCAAGGCGGAATAGTTGTTCAGAAGAGCGCCGGCAAAATCGCAATTCTGACCGAAAAGTTGAAAGATTGCGATTTCGTCGCCACCACCGGAATCGCCCACACGCGTTGGGCGACCCACGGTGAACCGAACGACATTAATGCCCATCCGCACACCGGCATGACCGGCAAGATTGCGGTCGTACACAACGGCATCATCGAAAATTTCGCCGCTCTCAAGGAGGTCCTTAAACGCCAGGGTCATATATTCAAGACCGAAACCGACACCGAGATATTGGCGCACCTCATCGAGGAGTATTACGAAGGCAATCTCCTGCAGGCTGTTCGGCGCGCCCTTACGCAGGTGGAGGGCACATACGGCATTGCAGTCATCTCCACCGATAGCCCCGAGGTTATGGTGGCCGCCCGCTCGGGATCGCCATTGGTGGTCGGTTGCGGCGATGGAGAAAATTTCGTGGCCTCCGACGTGGCCGCGCTCCTGCGTCACACCAATCGTGTCGTTTACTTGCAGGATGGCGAATTGGCCGAGGTCACACCCGGCGGCTTTTCGATAACCACCATCGATGATGTCGTGGTCTCACCGCATCTGCAGGAGATCTCCTGGAGCCTCGACATGATCGAAAAAGGCGGATTCGACCATTTCATGCTCAAGGAAATATTCGAGCAGCCGGATACGCTGAAAAACGCCATGAGGGGCCGCCTTAATTTCGGCGAGGCCACCGCCCGCCTTAACGGCCTGAATCTTCAATATGACGAGCTTCGACATATACGCCGCATTATCCTGACCGCCTGCGGCACGAGCTGGCATGCCGCGCTTATCGGCGAATATATGATCGAGGAATACGCCCGGATCCCGGTCGAGGTCGAGTATGCCTCGGAGTTTCGCTATCGAAGCCCCATCATTCATCCCGGCACCGTGGTTTTCGTCATATCGCAATCCGGCGAGACGGCCGACACCCTGGCCGCTATGCGCGAGGCCAAGCGCAAAGGCGCCACCTGCCTGGGGATATGCAACGTGGTCGGCTCGACCATCGCCCGCGAATCGGATGGCGGAGTCTATATCCACGCCGGCCCGGAAATCGGCGTGGCCTCGACCAAGGCTTTCACCTCGCAGATAATGGTCCTGTCTCTAATTACCATTCTTCTTTCTCGTATGAGGAATATGTCATATGAGAAAGGGGAGGAGCTGATCAACGCCATAAACACCGTGCCGGAGCAAGTCAGACAAGTGCTGGCCCTAAATGACGATATCAAAGCCATAGCCGAGAAATATCATCACAAGGATAACTTCTTATACCTTGGACGCGGGGTCAATTTCCCGGTCGCGTTGGAAGGCGCTCTCAAACTCAAGGAGATCAGCTATATCCATGCCGAGGGTTACCCGGCGGCCGAGATGAAGCATGGGCCTATCGCCCTTATCGACGAGAACATGCCGGTGGTCGTGCTCGCGCCGCAGGATTCGGTCTACAGCAAGATCACCTCGAATCTGCAGGAAATTAAGGCCCGCAAGGGTCGCATTATTGCAGTGGCTACCGAGGGCGATGTGCGAATTCGCGAACTGGCCGATGAGATCATCTATCTTCCCAGGGTGCACGAATTCATCGTGCCCGTCGTGGCCACGATCCCGCTTCAGCTTATGGCCTACCATATGGCAGTGCTTCGAGGCTGTGATGTCGACCAGCCGCGCAACCTGGCCAAAAGCGTCACGGTCGAATAGTCAACAGGCCCGACCTCCCATTTCTCCCATTTTTTCAACTGCCGGCAATGCCCGAGTTTTCCAGGCAAAGCTCAGCGACGCCATTTTTTTCTTTTGACTGTTCGCTTTTCACCACTCGCTTCCCGCTAAATTCTCTTGCCTTTTTGATAAATCAGTCATACGCTATTTGTCAGGGAATATAGATTCGCCTGGAGGATCGCATGTTTTGCCCCAACTGCCATTATGAATATCGACCGGGGATTGTGACTTGCCCCGATTGCGGAGCCGACCTGGTGACTGAGTTGCCTCCGGTTCCACCCAGTCCTCCCAGGGTCAAGCATCCCCACGAGCATCCGCAGCTTGTGACCGTCTTCGAAACCTATGTCTTGCCGGAAATCGCGCTCGCCAAGTCGATCCTCGAAGAGGCCGGCATCTATCACATTTCACGAGATCAGATGGCCGAGGCCGCCTATTTCATGGATGGTCCATCGTCTATCATGGTGGCCCGCGAGGATGCCGAACACGCTCACGAACTGCTGGCCAACCTGGCGATGGATCGCATGCTCGATGAGCAGATGGAGAAGATGACATTCGAGGACGAAACCGATCATTCGGATGAAAATCCTTAGCGGGAGAATAATTTTCCTTCCGACAATCATCATCGCTGATGGTGGGGACACTGGCCTGCCTTGCCTGCCAATTAATGGATTGAAAATTCGCCTAAAATTGTTATTCTAATTGTAATGTCCTGGTGGGGTATCTGCCGCATTTTTTCAGTCAGCTGCCTTTCATTTGAAAGCTCAGAGTTAACCATGTGGAGATCCATCTGGGTAACGATCATCCAAAGGCATACATAAAATCGACCGGCTGTATATCGAATCTCCTCGATGGCACCGGGCTTGAAAAAGAGCTGGCGAACGGGGGCTTTCGCCTTGTGGATGATATCAGAAAAGCCGATTTCGTGATTATCAACACCTGCGCCTTCAACCAGGTCAAGGAGGATGAAGCCGCCGCTGTCATAGAGCAGGTCAAGTCGCGCATGCGGGCCGGCGCCAGGCTGGTTGTCTGCGGATGTCTTCCCGAGATAAATGCCGTCCGCTTGCGGGAAATTCATGCCGACGTCTCATTCGGACCGCGAAATAACGATGCGCGGCTGAATTTCCTGTCCTCGCAATCCGGATCATGGGAGAAACAGAATAGCCCGGATCAATCCGATTGGTCAATCGACGCACCGATCTCTTATAGTCAATACTCCCTGTTGAAGAAGGCGATCTATCATTCCAAGCAGGTTCTGGAATATATCCCCTGGGTGAAGAACGCGCGACTGATCAGGCGTCTGTTAGGGCCGTTGTTTGTATATGCCGATGATGTCTTCTGTTTGAAAGTCGGCACGGGATGCTGGGGAGTATGCACATATTGCGCAATTCGCTTTGCCAAGGGACGAGCGGTCAGCCGACCTCTTGACGATATCGCCGCTGAACTCGAAAAGGCCTTGGCTCGGGGATACAGGAAATTCGTTTTGGTGGGCGACGAGATCACCGCATATGGCCGGGATCTGCCATCGAGCCCGGATATCCTCGATGTCATGGATATGTTTCTGAAAAATGAAAAGGTCGCGACCCTTTATTTGGAGTCTCTTGAGCCCGGCTTTATGAATGCCAATTTAGACAGGTTGCTGGCCGCGTTGTCGTTTGGCAAGATCGACGTGCTCGGCTCATCGGTTCAAAGCGGCTCCAATCGAATATTGGGGCTGATGAAATGGCAATACAAAGCAGACGATTTCATCCAGAGTATTGAAAATATACGTAAGAGATATCCGGATGCGCTTCTGCGAAGCGAGATCATTGTCGGATTCCCCGGTGAGACTGACGATGATTTCCAGCGGTCTCGGGAGCTCGTGAAAAGATTGATATTCGATTTTCTCGATGTATATGAATATGAGGATCGCCCCAATACGTCGGCCTCCAGCATGCCGGACAAGATACCCCTTGAAATTAAGAGGGCGCGAAGACGGATAATACTAAGGCAGCATTACAGAAGCCTGCTATTGGGGGGAAAAAAGAGACCGCTACCGTCATTGAATATGTGAGACCAGCGAGCCGGGACGGGTATCGCCGGTGCTGAAATGGTATTTTATTAGCTGCGCGCCTGCCATCTCCCAATCGTCGGCATCTTTTCCCCTTGCCTTACGTATAAGTCGTAGTTAGATTTGCGCTGCGAAAGAGCCTCCGGATAGAGCCGGCAGGGAACATCCGTAGGGGCGAGCGCGTTCTGCGTCAGATATTGTGAAAGATAATAATATTGACGCGAAAGAAGAGCGATTTGAATGAATATCACGGTTTTGAAATCAAAAATACATCGCGCCACTGTCACCGGCGCAAACTTGGACTATGAGGGCTCGATCTCGATCGACAAGAACCTCATGAAAGCGGCCAATATCCTGCCCTATGAATTGGTGCATGTGGTAAATATTAACAATGGGACTCGCTTTGAGACTTATACTATCGAGGAAAAGGCCGGTGGTGGCGGAATTTGTCTCAATGGCGCGGCGGCCCGTCTCGGCCAACCCGGTGACCTGATCATAATTCTCAGCTATTGCTCTTTGCCATATGATGACGCGGCCATGGTCAAGCCAACCGTGGTCAGGGTCGACTCGAATAATAAGCAAATTTGATTTTTCTCCATTTATTGCCGTAATTTTCCGATATAATAGAAGAAGGGGATGGGAATTGAATAGCGCTTTCGACAGGATCGCCATCATTTTGGCTGCCGGCCAGGGGAAACGGATGAAATCCGATATCCCCAAAGTGCTGCACAAGGTAAGCGGAAGATATATAGTCGATTACGTCATAGATGAGGCGCGTGAGGCGGGGCTGGATCGCCAGATACTGGTGATCGGCCACAAGGCTGAGATGGTGGAAGAGGCGTTGGCCGGCCGCAAAGTGGAGTTTGCGCATCAGGCGAGGCAACTTGGCACCGGCCATGCGATCATGATGGCGGCGCCGCTCCTTCGCGATTTCCATGGCGACCTGCTGGTTCTTTGCGGTGACATGCCGCTGGTTAAGGCGCATACCATTCGGCGTTTAATCGCTGAGCGACATAAGCTTGGGGCCGCCGCCGTGGTCCTGACCGCGGTCTTGGACGACCCCGGCACTTATGGGCGGATCGTTCGAGATACCGCAGGACTTATCAAGGCTATAGTCGAATATCGGGATGCCGATGAAAAAATAAGGGGAATAAGAGAGGTTAACACCGGCGCATACTGTTTCGACTGGGATCAGCTTCGGCCGGCTTTGGATCAGCTCAGCGACAATAACGATCAGAGGGAATATTACCTGACCGACACTGTATCTATTTTCGTGAGAGAGGGCAGGTCTGTGGGGGCGATAATCGCCGGGGACCCGAACGAGGGGCACGGTATCAATTCGCTCAAAGATCTCGAAATGATCGAGGAATTGATTAAACATGGAACCGCATCCGGTGTCTAAATGTAATATAAATAGATTGACAATTCCGGTTCTTGAAAATATAATTTGGGGGAAATGATGAAAAGAGCGGCAATATTGACAATCCTGCTGATTGTGCCGGCTATTGTCGTGGCACAGCAGTTAACAGATTTGAAGGATCGCCCTTTTACTAATAAGAGTTCTTTTTCCCTGTTCGACCCAGCCCGCTTGAAAATGAATCAAAGCTACACATTCGGATATTATTCGGGTCGCGGGGGCAGCGGGACAGTGGGGTACTACCTGAATTCGATCGAGTACACATTCTCCAATCCATTGAAAGTAAGGTTCGATCTCGGATTTCTGCATAATCCGTCGAGCCTGGTATCGCGCAATTCCTCGGTCTCTAAGTCTGGCGTGATTGTGCCCGGATTCTCGCTGGATTGGAGTCCGGCCAGCTATTTTCATTTCAGGCTTGATTACAGGCAGGTTCCGTCATATAACTACGGCGGTCAGAACGGTTATTTTGGCCCCGGATTTTGGGAGGATTATCGCTGAAGAAAGGATTTTTTAGCCCGGCCTAAGAGGCTTCATATGGGCGGGTTGCCCCTCCAACCCCTTTCACGTTCATTCTAATGCAAAAGCATAAAACTATCCATTCAAGGCAGAGAAAATCTACCTCTATATTTTCCGGTTTCGGATTTACGGGGTGGGCCATCGTTTTCCTCGTGGGAGTGATCGCCGTTTTCGTGGGTTCGCTTCTTATCACTCCCGAGAAAGCGCATAAGGCTGAGAGGCCCATGTCGACGGCCGTGATCCAGGTGCTCAACGGCTGTGGAGAGAGCGGAGCCGCCTCCAGGCTGGCCGATGCCATGATGCCTGGCGACAGTATCCAGCTCTATGACATCATCGAAAAGGGTGATGCCAAGCTGGCGACATTCGACCGAACGACCGTGGTCGACCGTCGCGGATCGGAATCAGAGAGGGGCGTAATTTCGGAGAAGGCCCGATGGGTCGCCAGGAGGCTGGGGATCGATGAGGGTGATGTAATTCTACTGAGGTTGGACGAGAACATCTTGAATATCGATGTCACAGTCATAGCCGGACGGGATTTCAACCGTTATGTTTCAAAACTGAAAGAGGCAAAGGGATCTTCGATTTCGACGAGATTTCCCCAGCCCGATCGAAGGGAGGCATCGTCATAATTTGACCCCCAAGAACATCGCCAGGGCGGTGGGCAGGCTGGCCCTGGACAAGAACGGTCTTGATATCAAAATTTTGGACCTTCGAAAACTCTCCGATGTCGCCGATTATTTTGTCATCTGTTCGGGATCGGTGGATATCCATGTAAAGGCAATCGCAGACAGCATCGTTGATAAATTGAAAGAAAAAGGAGTTAAAGTCTGGCATAAGGAGGGGTATCAGGCGCTTAACTGGGTGCTGCTGGACTATGTCAGCGTGGTGGTGCATATCTTCAGACCCGAGATCCGAGAGCGATACGCCCTCGAGAAACTCTGGGGCGATGCGCCGTTGGAAGTGATAGAATAGGCATTCATTAACCGTATCGCGGAGGACCATCCGGATCCGCCTGGATCAGCGTCCGAGATTCCCCAAAAGGTTAGGTATATTATGGACATTGTTGAACTCAAATCCAAGACAATCGCCGAGCTTACGACGCTGGCCGAGGACCTCAAAATTCCCGGGATTTCCGGCCTGCGCAAATCAGAGCTCATTTTCAAGATTCTCGAGGGCAAGACCGAGGCCGACGGCCTCATATTCGCCGAGGGTGTGCTGGAAATTCTTCCCGAGGGTTATGGCTTCTTGCGCAGCCCGGATTACAATTACCTGCCGGGGCCGGATGATATTTATGTCAGCCCGTCGCAGATCAAGAGGTTCGATCTGCGCAACGGCGACACCGTCTCCGGGCAGGTTCGTCCGCCGAAAGAAAGCGAGCGGTATTTCGCGCTTCTTAAGATCGAGGCGGTCAATTTCGAGAATCCCGAGATCGCCAAGCACAAGGTGCTGTTCGACAACCTGACGCCGCTCTATCCGCAGGAGAAGATCCGCCTGGAACATGACTCTAAGGACGCCACCACCCGGACGATGGACCTTCTGACCCCGGTCGGGCGCGGCCAGAGAGGGCTGATAACCTCGCCGCCCAAGGCCGGCAAGACCATCATTCTGCAGAAGATCGCCAACGCCATAACTACCAACCATCCCGACATCAAGCTGATCGTGCTCCTGATCGATGAACGTCCGGAGGAGGTCACCGATATGAAGCGCTCGGTCAAGGCCGAGGTCATATCATCGACATTCGACGAGCCGGCCGACAGGCATGTCACGGTGGCCGAAATGGTGATCGACAAGGCCAAGCGCCTGGTCGAACATCAGAATCACGTGGTGATATTGCTTGATTCGATTACCCGTCTGGCGCGGGCCTACAACGCGGTTGTGCCGCATTCGGGCAAGATTCTCTCGGGCGGTGTCGATTCCAACGCACTGCAGAAGCCGAAACGGTTTTTCGGCGCGGCGCGCAATATCGAGGAGGGCGGCTCGCTGACCATCATCGCCACGGCCCTGATAGAAACCGGCTCGCGCATGGACGATGTCATTTTCGAGGAGTTCAAGGGCACCGGCAACATGGAAATCGTGCTCGACCGCCGGCTTTCGGACAGACGCATATTCCCGGCCATGGATA
>MEWP01000075.1:0-113 GCA_001775395.1 candidate division Zixibacteria bacterium RBG_16_53_22
CGAAACGAGGGGCGTATTGTCCGAACGGACCCGTTCCGGGCGATACGCCCCTATTGTATTTAATAAGGCGGCCCGTAGGTCAGGTCGCCCCTGTCCCATCCTAGGGATGGGGG
>MEWP01000075.1:164-306 GCA_001775395.1 candidate division Zixibacteria bacterium RBG_16_53_22
GAAGGTCTGCGGTCACAATGAATTATGACAGGCAATAAAGGCCTCAGGATGTCGCTGAAAAGACGCTTCCATCCTGAGGCATAAGGATTAAGAGCATGTTCCGCATCGAAACCAAGATTGATCCCAAATCGGATGAATTCTG
>MEWP01000075.1:335-5402 GCA_001775395.1 candidate division Zixibacteria bacterium RBG_16_53_22
TCGCCGGGCTTCGCGAGCGCCTGGCCAAGGTGAAAGAGGGCGGCCCTGCGGCGGCGCGCGAGAAGCACCTGGCCCGCGGCAAGCTCCTGACACGTGACCGCGTCACAAAACTCTTCGACAAGAATACCCCATTCCTGGAATTTTCCGCCCTGGCGGCGAATGATATGTACGAGAACGATGCCCCCGCCGCAGGGATGATCACCGGTGTCGGTGTCGTGCATGGCCGCGAGGTGCTGGTAGTTGCCAACGATGCCACAGTCAAGGGCGGCACTTACTACCCGATGACGATCAAAAAGCATATCCGCGCGCAGGAAATCGCCATGGCCAACCGTCTCCCCTGTGTCTACCTGGTCGACTCCGGCGGCATCTTCCTGCCGCATCAGAAAGACACATTCCCCGACAAAGGGCATTTCGGCAGCATTTTCTACAACCAGGCGCGCCTTTCGGCTATGGGGATTCCGCAGATCGCGGTGGTGTTGGGCTCCTGCACGGCCGGCGGGGCGTATGTGCCGGCCATGAGCGACGAGACCGTCATCGTGCGCAAACAAGGGACGATCTTCATCGGAGGGCCGCCGCTGGTCAAGGCCGCCACCGGGGTCGATGTCACCGACGAGGAGCTGGGCGGCGCCGATGTCCATTGCCGGATCTCCGGCGTGGCCGATCATTACGCGCTCAACGACGAGCACGCGCTTCAGATAACACGCAACATCATTCAATGCCTCGATCCCGCGAAAAAAACCGATATCGGCCGCACAGAGCCGGTCGAACCCAAACTCGATCCCCAAGAACTATACGGTATCATGCCGCGTCCAGGCGGACCTTCCGGGTCCGTTCGGACCCGTCTGGGCGATATCCGCAAGTCGTTCGACATGCGCGAGATTATCGCCCGTATTGTTGATGGTAGCGAGTTCCAGGAGTTCAAGGAGCTCCACGCGCAAACGCTTGTCTGCGGATTCGCGCGTGTCATGGGTTACCCGGTGGGAATATTGGCAAATAATGGGGTCCTTTTCGGTGAGAGCGGGCGGAAGGGGGCGCATTTCATTGAGCTATGCGCCATGCGCAGAATCCCGCTGGTGTTCCTGCAGAATATCACCGGATTCATTGTCGGCAAGGAGTACGAACACGGCGGTATCGCCCGCGACGGCGCCAAGATGGTGCACGCCGTGGCCAACGCCGATGTCCCCAAGTTCACGGTGATTATCGGCGGGTCGTTCGGGGCCGGCAACTACGCCATGTGCGGGCGAGGATACGAGCCGCGGTTCGTCTGGATGTGGCCGACCTCGCGGATTAGTGTCATGGGCGGCGAGCAGGCGGCCAATGTCCTCCTGACGGTCAAGATGAAGGGCTTGGAGGCGCATGGCAAAACGATGACCAAAGAGGAGCAGGAGGAGTTTCTTCGCCCGATCCTCGAAAAATACGATTACGAGGGTTCGCCTTATTTTTCGACCGCGCGTTTATGGGACGACGGCATCATCGATCCGCTGGACACCCGCAACGTGCTCGGCCTGGGGCTGTCGATCGCGCTCAACGCCCCGATACCCGAACAACGGTATGGTATATTCAGGATGTAACGAGGAAGCGAGTAGCGAATAGTGAGTAGCGAGTAGGGAAAGGCAATAGGGAATAGGCAAAAGGCAATAGGGAAAAGGGAAAGGAAGAAAGGAATTAGGAAACAGGCTATATGAGGCACCCATTCGAATAGGCGGGGCTTTCCCATCGGGCCTGAAGGCCCATCAGGGCCTGAACGGCAGCCCCGCCCCGCACAAGGCAGGGGCGGTCCTGCTTTATGCGGACCGCTGGGCGGCATCAAAGATGTCGCGCCATTCCCCCCACCGCCCGTTTCCGTAGAGGCACGGCCCCGCACAAGAGCAGGGGTAAACATGCCGTGCCGAATTTGCGACAACGACAAAGACGATTCCGTGGCGCACGAGAGCGTACGCCGCGCACCAGAAATAAAGCGTGTCATCGCGAGTCCCGACATCCTATGTCGAGACGTGGCGATCTCATGGAATATGCAATGAGATTGCTTCGTCGGTCCGGGGCGGACCTCCTCGCAATGACACGTTGGGGAAAACACATGAATTTCACAACCATCAAAATCGAACAGCGCGGGCAGGTCGCCTGGGTTATCCTCAGCCGCCCGGAGATCCGCAACGCTTTCAATAATGTCATGATCTCCGAGATTGCCAAGGCTTTCAGCGTCATCAACCAACAATCCATGGGTGGCATGCTTCCCGAGGCCGGAGGCCGAGGAGAGCATGTTAATATTGGGTCACAGCAAGCTGTGACACCCAATTTACGCGTCGTGGTCGTGACCGGCGAAGGCAACGCCTTCTGCGCCGGCGCCGATCTGAAATGGATGGGCGATGTCCTGAAATATTCCTACGAGGAAAACCTGAAGGACTCGCTGAAACTGGCCGAGATGTTTCATCTCATGTTCACGTGCCCGCTTCCCACAATTGCGCGGGTTAACGGCCCGGCTATCGGCGGCGGATGCGGTATCGCGGCGGTCTGCGATATCGTAATCGCATCGGACAAGGCAGTATTCTCTTTAAGCGAGGTCAAGCTTGGACTGGTGCCGGCCTGCATCTCGCCATATGTGATCCGGCGCATGGGCGACAAGAACTGCCGCGAGTTCTTCCTGACCGGCGAGCGCCTGACTGCGCAAAAAGCATTGGCGGCGGGGCTGGCCAACCAAGTTGTGCCACAGGAAAAGCTCAATAATGCGGTTAATTCCCGAATCGAACAGCTTCTATCCAGCGGACCCAATGCCCTGGCGATGTGCAAGGAGCTCCTGGAAAAAGCGCCGGAAATGCCCGAGCCCGAAGTTGGCAAATATACCGCCGAGGTCATCGCCCGCCTGCGCATGGGCGACGAGGGCCAGGAGGGGATGAAGGCGTTTTTTGAGAAGAGAAAGCCGAAATGGGCGGAATAGGAAGCGGATCTGGCTTATCTAATAATGGGAGGGCGTAAGTACGCGCCACGCAGGAAAATATAAATATTTATATTTTACTATTGGGTCTTTACATAAAATAAGAAAAATTGTATTTTACTTTCGATAATTATGGATATTAAGAAATTTAGCTCTGGCAAATGGCTTAATGACGGTCAATATAAGTATTTCTTGCCAACTGAAATCAATCGGGAATGGCTGATTTCTGATGCCAGACTCCAGCGCAAAGTCGAATCGGTATCCCTGCGCCTGGGAGAGCTTAACTCATTCGCCAAGTTTGTCCCCAATATCGACCTGTTTATCCAATCCTATGTATTGAAAGAAGCTGTTACCTCAAGCCGCATAGAGGGAACCAGTACGAATATGGAACAGGCTTTTTCCCAGGAACTGGATATCAATCCCGAACGGCGCGACGACTGGAGAGAGACGAGACAATATGTAATCGCGATGAATAACGCGCTATCGAAACTTAAAGAGCTTCCGTTATCAAACCGCCTTATTAAAAACACCCACGAGGTGCTCCTTTCGCATGTTCGTGGTAAACACAAGGGTCCGGGCAAATTCAGGAGGAGCCAGAATTGGATTGGCGGAGCGACGATAGACGATGCTGTTTTTGTACCGCCATCCGCTGAACATGTTGAGAGTTTGATGTCGGATTTAGAGAAATTCCTACACAATGACAAAATAGCTATTCCGCATTTAGTGAAGATCGCCATTGCCCATTACCAGTTCGAAACGATCCATCCATTTTTGGATGGAAACGGTCGTATTGGGCGGCTTTTGATTACGCTTTATTTGATAAGCCGGGGGATGCTTGAAAAACCTCTTTTGTATGCCTCTGACTATTTCGAGAAAAACAAGAGCCTATACTATGACAAGCTCACCTTCGCCCGGGAAAAGAACGACCTTGGCGGTTGGATATACTTTTTCCTGCAGGCCATTGAGACCACCGCAATAGAGGCGGCGGCAGCGCTAAAAGATATCCTTGCGTTAAAAGACCGACTGACTTCGGATAAAATCCCGACGCTGGGGAGAAAAACCAAAACAGCCCAGAGATTTCTTGACTTGTTATTCACACATCCGGTGGTGACAGCGGCAGTTGTCGGCAAGGAACTTGGATTTTCACCAAAGGCCAGCAATGATCTCTTGCGGGATTTTACCGAATTGGAAATATTGCGGGAGACAACAGGATACAAGCGCAATCGGCTATTCGAATTTGCGGAGTATTTGAAGATATTGAAGCGATGAAATGTACGCACGACATGCCGTGCCTGCCCGACAAAAGAGAAATAAAATGCAGGGGCAAAGCATGCCTTGCCCGCTCGAATAAAAGCTCAATGCCGTATTGCGGTCACAGCAAGCTGTGACACGCAAACTGTCGAGTTCGGGGACCCGACCGAACGAATTAGGGTAATTGGCTGCGGGAATCACAGTTCCCGCGGCGCCGAATCTATGAAACATTGATGGCAAGAAAACTTATAATTTTGGTGACAATGATTACGATGGCCAGCTTAAGTGTTGGCTGCGCTTGTTTCATTGGTGGCGCCATAGCTTATGAAAAGGACAAGGTCATACCCAAAGAATCCGAGATATATTACACTAAAGATATTGGCATTGGAGATCGAATCCGACTTGTTACCTCTGATGGTAAGATTATCAAAGGAAAGCTGAAAGCGATTTATTCAGTACCCGACACCCAACCATTAGTAATGCGAGACAATTTTGTTAATTCAAGCCTATCCGATCTTCCTGTCAGTTCTACAATTTTAAAATTAAGATTTCATGGAGTAGATACATTGGTTATGGGAAATGATGTTTCTTCGGCATATCGGGAAAACGACAGATATCCCCATTACTATTATTTTTGGTATGGATATATTATTGATCTAGTGTCGCTTGCGATTTTCTTTAGTCTTTTACCGGGTCATTAGAAAAAAAGTCGAAACCCCTGTGGTTTTGGCTCTTTTAAGCTATATTAAAATGAAAGGCATATGTTCACCAAAATCTTAATCGCCAATCGCGGGGAGATCGCGGTGCGGGTCATAAAGGCCTGCCGGGAGATGGGGATCAAGTCGGTGGCGGTCTACTCCGAGGCCGACCGGGCCGCGCTCCAC
>MEWP01000076.1:0-3531 GCA_001775395.1 candidate division Zixibacteria bacterium RBG_16_53_22
CCCGCAACACCGAGGCCGTCCCGCAACACCGAGGCCGTTTTGCTTCTCCTTTCGGCGGTTTTTATCATGTTCGGTATCGCCTCGATAGGGAATGCCATACCGGTCTTCTCAAATATCGCTAATTGGATTTTGATGAACCCCTCGATGACTGCCCGGCGTGGCATATTCATAGGTATCGGCCTGGGCACCATCGCCACCGCTTTGCGCGTGATATTGGGTGTCGAACGCACATACCTGGGGAAGGAATGAGATGAATATCTGGCAGAGACTGCGCAATCTCGACCGTCGGATAATCTTCATCCTCATGGCCCTGGGTGTCGGGCTTCCTCTCCTGAAGAATATCGGCCTGCCGGTGCGGGTCACTCATGATGTCAGCTCGGTGTTCAACTATATCGATAAGCTCAATGAGGGAGATGCTCTCCTTTTGTCATACGACCACGACACCGGCACACTTCCCGAGATGGTGCCGATGTCGACTGCCATCCTGCGTCATGCCTTCTCGAAAAACCTGCGCTTGATCGGAATGGCGCTAAGGGCCGAGGGCTCGGCGATCGGGCGGCAGGCGTTCCGTCGCGTGGGGAAGGAGTTCAATAAGGAAGAGGGAGTTGATTATGTTTTCCTCGGGTATCGCCCCGAGATAACGGCTACGATTCTCGGCATGGGGACCTCGATCGAACGCGTTTTTCCCAAGGACGACCGCGGCGTATTGGTGGGCGATATTCCGCTCATGCAGACCGTGCACAATTACGGCGATATCGCTTTTGCCATTTCGGTTTCGGATGATGATACGCCGGTTTACTGGATAAATTACGGCAACGCCCGTTACCAGCTCAAATTCGCCCCGGCTGTGACCGCAGTCATGGCCACGACCTTTTTCCCGTTCTTGAATTCCGGGCAGATAGTCGGCATGGTAGCCGGACTGAAGGGCGCCGCCGAGTACGAGAGATTAATTGGCCGCAAGGAGATGGCCTCGCGCGGCATGGACGCCCAATCGATCGCGCACCTGGTGGTTATCGGATTCATACTGGTTGGCAACCTGGCTTATTTCGCCACTCGAAAGCGGAATCAACCATGAGCGGCGACCTGGGTATCTGGCTGGCAGCCTTCCTGACATTGGCGATTTATTCGTTCCTCTACCGAGATAATCCTGTCTATCGATTTGCCGAAAGCCTTTTGATCGGCGTATCGGTCGGTTTTCTCCTGGTCGTGGCATTCGATACCACCATCCTGCCCAAGGCGCTCGAGCCAATTGCGGCGCAGATTAGGTATGTATCCTCCAATGGAGCGTCCGGGATACCGATGTTGATATGGGTGATTATTCCCGTTGTGCTTGGCCTTTTCATGTTCGCTCGTTTTGTCCCCGGATGGGCCTGGCTGTCGCGGATCGCATTGGCGCTTTATATCGGTTTCGGGGCCGGCGTCTCGATACCGGCGAACATGCAGTCGTATATATTGAAGCAAATCGAGGGCACCATCCGGCCATTCCTGGAGATCCATTCCGCTTGGGATATTTTCTCTGCGCTCTTTATCCTGGTCGGCTTGATCGCAGTAATTGGCTATTTCTTCTTCTCGAAAGCCCACACGGGCAATTTTGGACGGCTGGCGCGCCTGGGGACATGGTTTCTGATGGTCTTTTTCGGGGCCACGTTCGGCTACACGGTCATGGCGCGTATCTCGCTTCTGATCGGGCGCCTGCAGTTTCTGCTGGGGGATTGGCTGGGGCTGATTTCGTAGAATCTCGTGCAATGGGTGTCACAGCTTGTCCGCAGGACCTTGACGGCTGTGACCCCAATCGGACTCGGCTTTTCCGGTTTTCGTCACCACGACGATTACCGAGTGGGTTCCAGTATTTAGTAAATCCTTGATTGCCATCGAATCGCTTAAGATATTGGAGAAGATACGCTACGATCTCAATGCTCAAATTATGGCGTATGTATTAATGCCACATCACTCTCACGCTATTATTATGACTCAGAGGAAAGGTGATTTATCGACTTTGATGCGGAAATGGAAAAGCCTGTCCGCCAGGTTCATAGTCGATTACCTAACTCAATTGAATAGCCATTGGCTGACCGTTTTTGGGAACAACGCGCAAATTTTCGAAAGGCAAAACGTCGAAAAGTATCAAGTCTGGCGGCCGCGTTTTGACGATTTTGCCATCAGAACTCCAGAGCAATTCAAGACAAAGCTGAACTACATTCATGAGAATCCGGTAAGAAGCGGATTGGTTCGGAGAAGTGAAGATTACCCATATACAAGTGCGCGCGATTATATGGCCAATAAAAATGGCCATGTCAATGTTGACTGTATTATGGTCTTGTGAACTTTGTGCCGGTCTAATGGGGGTCACAGCCGTCAAGGTCCTGCGGACAAGCTGCGACACCCAGGTAAATATCATAGGAGGGGAATCACATGAAAAAACAGATCTTCTATATCCTACCCATTCTGGCCGTTCTGGCCTGCGGGCGAGGGCATGAAATGAGAAGTTGGCAACGGGTCGATCTGCCTCAGGGGTTCGCCGATTCGCACATCCTCTCGATCGATAATAAAGATGGGCGCACGTTGATCGGCACATACGGCCGAGGCGCACTTTTAAGCGATACTGCTGGCTCCAATTGGGCCATATTCGATACCTCCAAAGGCCTCTCCTGGAACTTCATCCTCGGCGGCGATTGGTCCCCTGGATCCAGTGGAGAAGGCGATTACATCATCCTGGCCACATTGGGCGACGGCCTGAACATCTCTACCGACGGGGGCAAATCGTGGGAGAGGTACGGTTTCAACTTTTTCGGCATCGAATACCTTTACACGGTCGATGCCATCATCCAGGGCGACCGCAAGCTTGTGCCCACCGCCGATGGCCTGGTAATTTTCGAGGATAGCATCCAAACCTGGCGGGCTATAATGGAGAAGGAAGGCATGTCCTCGCAGTATATCTACGATATCGCCGTTCAAGGGGAAACGATAGCACTGGGGACGCTCCACGGTTTCTCCATCTCGTATGATGGCGGCCAAACCTGGCGGAATTCCTCACCTAATAGCCGCATGACTTCCAGTGGCCTTCCCGCCTGCAAAGTGCGCGCGGTGGCGTTCAAGGGCGACCTCTTCTATGCCGGGTGCGATAACGGCCTCTACTTTTCCTCCGACAACGGTGGCTCTTGGGCGCGCCTTGGGGAAGGCAAGCTGTCGAGTGATTTTGTACATGACCTGGTCTTCGCGCCAGACAGTCGTCTCTGGATCGCCACGTATAAGGAAGTGGCGATGTATGAACCCGATAAGAAGAAGTGGCGAATATATAATACTGAGCACGGATTGCCGAAAGGCTCGATAAATTGCCTTGGTATTACCGATGATGGAGAAGTTCTGGCAGGGACCAATGAGGGCCTGTATATACTGGCTGCAAAGATCCCGGAGAAAAAGGCCCCAATCGAACCGATGGCCAAATTCGCTCAAACCGAGGAACCCGCCCATCAATGGATGCTTCGGCCTGTCTCACCCGATGAGCAAAACTGCAAAGACCAAACCTACCTC
>MEWP01000076.1:3539-9807 GCA_001775395.1 candidate division Zixibacteria bacterium RBG_16_53_22
TACCTCTACGGCTCGACCATGGGCGGCAATTTTCGTCAGCACCAGGGGAACGAGTACAACAATCCCGAGGGCGTGCCGCTTCTGGCGGTCGACAGCGGCGAGATTGTCTATACGGATACCTCGATTGGCCATACCGTCCTCAAATGCGATACAAAGGTGGACACAATCACGATGTATGCTCACTATCATCATCAGCACGAGATATTTAAGAAGGTTGGAGACCGTGTTGCCAAAGGCGAGCCGATAGGTGCGGTGGGAAAGAAAGGTAATGTCACTAACGAGCACCTGCATTTCGAGGTTGCGGTTTCGCCCCGCGATTCGGCCAAGGATTCGGTCTCGACCACCCGAAATTCGGAGCTCTGGGTCCAACCTCTTCCGGGATGCGGAACCATTGTCGGAAACCTGACTGATAGTAAAGGAAACAATGTGCCCGGCGCCCGCATTCATGGTATTACAAAGCCGATTCCGACGGAGACGCCGTTTTCGTTTGCCGAAACGTACATGGACAAAGTGCACCCCTCAGAGACTTACGGTGAGAACTTTGTAATAGGAGATGTGCCGGCAGGGGACTATATTTTGCGAGGGGAATTCGGCTTAGGGGTTGCCGTTTTTGAGGTTCATGTCGAGCCGGGCAAGGTTACGAGAGTGAAAATGCCATTCGTTGAGGATACCACCGGGTAATTGCAAGTATGAATAGGTCGATTCCGGCGATACTTACGCTTTCATTAATGGTCTTTTCCTGCTCCCAGGAGCGGCCGACCGGCATGTCGGCCGAGCGGCTCAAAGGGAATCTGAAGATTTTCATTGTCGATTCGTTTCACCTGAACGACTCGACCGCTTCTTTCAAGAGCGCTGTTGACTATTCGATATCCCACGAATCCGGGTATTTCAACAACGGGACCCATGTGATCGACTCATTAAGCACAATTGGGACATCTTACGAATTGAGCCTGGATTCCATTCCAGCCGGTAATTACAGTGCGACTTTCAGTGTCGAGCGCCCCTTCGTCATACTCGGCCGAAAAGACGATACCGGCCGCGCCCGTTTCATCGAGATCAAAACGATCGCCCTTCCCGTAGGTTCTACAGTCGCCCTGCCGGCGGTGGAAATCTGGGCATACCGCATCAATCGACTGGTAGTCTATTTTTCCCCAAATATCACCTTTGCACAGGCCGATAGTATAGTCAGGGGCGCGGGGGCGGGGGTGATTTCGCGATCCCGATCCTTGTTGGAGAATGCTCCGCTCTATTGGATATCGACCGTTAATGCCGGCACGGAGGCTGAGCTGAAGCCGGTCCTCGAGAATTGGCCGGGCGTCGAGGCGGTCTATTTTGAGCTTTTCGGTCACTCGTACTATTGATGTTTTGTCGGCGATGCAGGCGCAAGATGCGCGAGCAAAAACGCAGCTACCACAAGAAAAGAAAGTGGATCTGCCCAAACTGCGGCTCTGTCAGGTTTCAGGAATTGAAGGGTAATGCCAAAAGCAGATTGTAAGGTCCTGGTGGGGACCTCGGGTTACTCATTCGATGATTGGGACGGGGTCTTTTACCCGGTAGGCCATCCCAAGGGAAAAAGGCTCGATTTCTACATAGACCATTTCCATGTGACCGAAATCAATTCCACGTATTACCGAATACCTCATCCGGCCGTGTTTTACAATATGGTCAAAAAAGTCGAAGGCGATTTCGAGTTCATTATCAAGACTCATCGCAGTTTTACGCATGATCGCAAGGAGATCGAGGAGAAATCGAAGGAATTTAACGAGGCCATCAAACCGGTTGTCGATTCGGGGCGGCTGAAAGGGTATATCGCGCAGTTCCCCTATAGCTTTAAATACGCCCCCCAGAACCTCGCTTATATTCTTCGGGGCAAGGACCTTTTTCGCGAGGCGCCCCTGTTTGTCGAATTCCGGCATGTCAGTTGGGACCGACCCGAGGTCTACGAGGCCCTGCGGATGAATGGAATAGGTTTCTGCTCGGTCGACGAGCCCGATTTGCCGGGGCTATTCCCGCCCAAAGCCGAGGCGACCATCGAGATTGGCTATATCCGGCTCCACGGGCGCAATGCCGCCGACTGGTGGGGTGGGGGAGGGGACCGCTACAATTACCTCTATTCCGAAAAGGAACTCAAGGAATGGAAATCGAAAATTGAGGACTTGAAATCCAGAACCAATAAGATATATTTGTTCTTTAATAATTGTCACCTGGGTCAGGCGGTACGCAACGCCAGGATGTTTCTTGACATGATGCAGTTGGAAATGCCACAATGAAAAAGTTTTGGGTTAAAGTCCTTTTCTTCTTATTGGTCATTTGGGCGGTCGCCGCCGTAATATCGGCCATCAGCGTCAATAAGCAGGGAGCATCGGTTAAGGGCGGCTCATCGTCTACCACGCCGGCGTTCAAACTGGTGGTTGATTCCCTGGTCTCTTACCCCAATCCGAAGATCAGATCCGAATCGGCGGTGGTAGTCGACCTGGCCGACGGGCGGGTGCTTCTGAAGAAGAACGAGAATGCCGTGCGCCCCATTGCCAGCTTGACCAAACTGGCGACGGCGCTGGTTTTCCTGAGTGTCAGCCCCGACTTATCGAAGGTAGTGACGATTGAAAAGGCGGATCGGGAGGGCGCCGGAAGGTCGCGCCTGTATTCCGGCTCCGAGGTGACATTGGGCGATGTTTTTCATCTGATGCTGATTTGCTCGGACAACGTCGCCGCCCGTGTGGTGACCAGATCCACCTCCATGACCCCGGAGTTGTTCGTCGAGCGGATGAATGAACTGGCGTTGAATTTGACCTTGGCCCATACCCATTTTTCGGAACCGACCGGCCTCGATCCAGCCAATGTCTCAACCGCCTCCGATTGCGCCGTGTTGTTGAAAGCGGCGCTGGATCACGACCGGATTGCCGGAGTGATGTCTCTGAAGAATTATACTTTTCGGCCGCTGAACCGTAAAAGAGTATATACGGTCAATAATACCAACAGGATGCTTTTTGGCCGGGCCGATATTGTAGGCGGTAAAACAGGTTATATTTGCGAATCCGGGTATTGCCTGGCCCTGTGCGCCGATCAGGGCGGCCGAAGGCTGGCGACGATTGTCCTGGGAGCCCCGACCAGCGGCACCCGTTTTCGCGACGCCGCCAGGCTGCTTACTAGCATCCCCGGCAATCAGCGGGTCGCCATAAATTAAGCGAATATCAAACTTGACAGCCGGTATGCCGCTTATATATTGCTCTGCGGCTCCGGTCATTAACGATGCCAGATACGATTCTTTGAAAGCCGAGCCGGAGTAGCTCAGTCGGTAGAGCAGCTGATTTGTAATCAGCCGGTCGGGGGTTCAAGTCCCTTCTCCGGCTTTTGAATTCCAAATGGTGGGGTTCCCGAGTGGTTAAAGGGAACAGACTGTAAATCTGTCGGCGACGCCTTCGGTGGTTCGAATCCACCCCCCACCACTTTTAATTTCCATCGATGGACCATTCAGCCAGAAAAAATTACTTCATCATTCACTCCAAGGGATTGACCGATAAGGCCAACGAATTGGCCGCCCGGCTGCGCGCCGAGGGGCACGAGGTTTATGTCCCCGGTGTCCAAACGAAGCAGGATACCGATGAACTCACTATCTGTTCTGCCAACCGCGACGCCATGAGCCGGGCCGATGAGGTCCGTGTCGTCTGGGATGGCACCTCGCATGGCGTAATTTTCGATCTCGGGATGGCATTCGCCATGAATAAGCCGATTCGCTTGGAATATGTCATTCCCAAATCGATGCGCGGCCTTCTGGAGAGGTTAAGCGAGAGCTAATTTTCCCCCAAATTCGTAATATAGAAATATCTCTGAAGTCGCCATTTTTTTATATATCAGGACAACAGCCGCATCAGGCGTCATCCTGTATTCCCCACTCAGCCGGTCTATTTTTCAAGCTGGGGAGCCGTGCCTGAACGAAGCAAGTTAGACAGATAAGTCAAAATGTTGGTAGCGCTGTAAAGCTTAAGGTGGCTATTCCATTGCGGCAGGAACTGAAGCATTAGCTTGGTATCGAGATAATCATTCAAACCGGGATTGTTGGCGATGACTTCCTCGATATTCTTTTTTAGAAGACTCGCATCCTGATCGGTGACCGCCACTCTGCCTCGTCGGGCCAATATCCTTTTCATGTAAATTACACGCCTGGCCGCTTTTTCGACTGCCGGCCTGTCGATTATCCAGTTTTTCATGAAAAGGTAAATTGGAGTAATTGGAGAGGCGATCGCGAAGCCCCAGTTGGCGTACTTTATTCTGGCGATCCGGGGATCGAGCATGCGCTGAAATTCTGCGAAAAGTCGATGGTTATCTTTGGCCTTGTCGGACAGCAGCATGGCCTTTTGAAAGTAGGGCATGGAATAGAAAGGCGTGTTGCACCAAAAGAAAAACCTGACCCGGTCCTCACCCTCGAATGACAGCCTGAAAAGGTGCTCGAATATGCTGAAATGGCCATATTTGTCGCGCAGGCTCGACTCGGGATATGATTTGAAATGCTCATGGATACGCGCCTTTAGCTCGAATGCTTTCATTCGCATGAGCGGGGCGGCTTCGTCGACTGTAATGAATGCGTTCCTGCGGAGAAGTTGATTGGTCAGGTCATCGGCGTTCGCCAGCCTTATTTTCTGGCATCGCGGGGCAAGAATCAGCCCGCCACCGTCACCCGTGAAGAAGGCGCATCCGTGGCCGTAATCAGTAAGGAGGATTTCCAGCGATTTCATGACCGTGCCCACGATGCCGCCGGTGCCGTGGCCATCTTTCATATTAATCAGGCGATTCATGTCATCGAGATTAATTCCCGGCAGATCGATACGGCGGCTCTCCATTCCGTAGACTCCAGCCAATTCCCTGGCTACGCCCAGGTCGCGAAGCAGGTCACCGCGCTCATCGACGAACGTGATGCAGTTCATATCGATATCATATTTTTTTAAGCCTGCCAGGACGGTTCGGGAATCGAGCCCCCCGCTCAAGGCCAGGATATTGGTCCTGTCGCGGAACGCCTCCGCGCGGTCCTGTGAGCTCTGCAGAAACGGTCCAAGGAGCTCCCCGGCGTATTCGCCGGGATCGGTATCGACCTGGCCCTCGGAGAAATTCCATTCAAATGCTTTGCCAATATCGATCTTGCGATCCCTCGGCTTGAGGCTGATCATTGAGGCCGGCGCCAATTTATATATCTGATTGAACATGGTGCGGGTGCCAAGTGGGAAAAAAAACAGCATAGCCTCCGCCATGGCAAATGAGGAGAGGCTCAAAGCCGGCGCCAGGCCGACTATGAATTTCAGCTCTCTGGAGAGGATGAATGTATCATCATCATGATAGTAGTAGTAGGTGATCCGGCCAAGGGCATCGTTCAGAATGTGAATATCGCCGGTCTCCTCATTCGCTATGATAATTGCGAATTCGCCATCGGTATTCAAGAGCAGGCTCTTTAGGCGGTTGCGATCATTCCAGGCCTTGCCCGCGGGGTCGCCGGCGATCTGCCTTATTAACTCGTCGATCTCCTTTCGTCCGTTGCCATAAATGAAACCCTCGATGAGATAATGAACCGGGCCGGTTTGAACGTGAGCAATCGGATACCCCGGGTAAGTGATCGAGCCTATGAGGAGGTTCCGTCCAATAGACCTGGATTCCGAAACATATTGGGGAGTATATTTCATTTTATCGAGCAGAGAATCGACCCTGGAGGGCAGAGAGGTGTCAAGGGGCTGATGACGATAAATAAGGCTGATACCCGGCATAATGAGGAACTATAAGATTCAAGCGCTCGAATTTCAACAAGAAAGCGGGAGACGGGATTCGAATCTCATGAGCCAAATGGCCCCGCGACCAATCCACTTGGATGACTCTAGCCAAATGACCTTTTGCGTAGTCGTCTCTTAAAATCCTTTGATGAAATCCTCTTGATTTCTTTTTCCCGCCTCATTGCCTCGGATCTGGAGTCAAAATGTTCTATATGAACCAAAGTCAATGGCCTTCGGTTCTTGGTTGATTTAACATGCCCCTCGAAGTGCGCCTCGAGCCTTCGTGAAATATTCTCTGTCTGCCCAATATATAAATTGCCATCGATTTTGCTTTTCAGAATATATACTGAATAGGCCATACAAGTTAGTCTCACCTAAATAAAATTAGCGGGAGACGGGATTCGAACCCGCGACCAACAGCTTGGAAGGCTGTGACTCTAGCCAACTGAGTTACTCCCGCGTGGCCTATTTATTAATCCGTTCTGCGGGGAACCCGCGACCAATCCAAATGGATG
>MEWP01000076.1:9855-10558 GCA_001775395.1 candidate division Zixibacteria bacterium RBG_16_53_22
AACCCGCGACCAATCCAAATGGATGACTCTAGCCAACTGAGTTACTCCCGCGTGGCCTATTTATTAATCCGTTCTGCGGGGAACCCGCGGCCAATCCAAATGGATGACTCTAGCCAACTGAGTTACTCCCGCATTTGCGGTTATTTATGGCAAGAATAATTATATAGTTCCACAGAGTATGTCAAGGTCAAATAACCCCGCATATTTCGAGCCCATACTGCCACATTAATTGTTCCAAATATAGCTCGGAACAATTTTTTTACCCGCCAAGTTAGTCGCTGTGCGTGATTGGGGAGGTAGAATTTCACTTGGCAACACTCAGGGCTTTCGTAATATATACTCCACAAATGACTTGAGTCGACATCTTAGCAAGCTGTCTGCCAATCCCATAAAAAACTGATTTTTCGCCCAAAATTATGCTTGACAGCGATTTTGGGGTTTTTATATTGCAAGTTTGTAATTTTAAGGGAGTTATCCCTTTTAAGCTATTGGTGGGTAAAGCCAGCCCAAGTAGCTCAGTTGGTAGAGCACGTCCTTGGTAAGGACGAGGTCACCGGTTCAATCCCGGTCTTGGGCTCGTTGACGGGGAATTAATTTATCTTGAATCTTAAGGAATATTCAGGGAGAGGATTTACGAATGGCCAAGCAGAAGTTTGAGAGGACGAAGCCGCACGTTAATGTGGGGACGATTGGTCACGTCGAC
>MEWP01000077.1 GCA_001775395.1 candidate division Zixibacteria bacterium RBG_16_53_22
GGTGGCGCCGCATGGTCCGGGTATAAGGATTAGAGAGCTCTTCCTGGCGGGAAAGCCATTCACCTCCTTCTGGGCAATCCAAAATGACGCCAGCGGCCACGCATCCAGGATCGCCAGAGCTTACGCCGCTGCTATCGGATGCCCTGCCAACAATCTTTTCAAGACAACATTCCATGATGAGGCGGTCGGCGACATTTTCGGCGAGCAGGCGGTCCTCTGCGGTGGGCTGGCAGGGTTGCTCGAGGCCGGTTTTGAGACGCTGGTTAAAAAGGGGTTGCCGCCGCGCGATGCTTATCTCGAATGTGTCTACCAGCTTGACTTGATTGTGGACCTGATCAAGCAACACGGCCCGGCCGGCATGTTCGAGCGGATTAGCAAGACAGCCGCTTTCGGCTCGTTGAAAAGCCGAACCAGGTTATTCGATCGGCAAATGCGGAAGAAGATGAGTGCGCTTTACAATGACATCGAAAGCGGCGAATTCGCGCGCCGGCTATTGCTTGAAAATCGCGCGGGGATGGCCAACTTTGAACGTGACCTTGCGAATTACCGGAAATCGCTGTTGCAGAAAACTCATTTATCTCTCGCCAAATCCCAGCGGAAAAAGCAGGCCGCGGTCAGATTCAATCGATAGACGATCGTGCAATCGGAATTGACGAGAACCCGGCAGCCGGCCACTCCTCCCAAATATCATCATGTCATTCGAACCCAAAGCGCGTTGTTATTGTTTATTATAGCCTGACATGAGCCAGACAAAGGAAAATTCCATCAGGGCCGGTGTCTTTTGGGCTTTGATGCTGCAGGCGGTGGCCTCGGCAGGCACCTATATAGTTGCCAAAGGGGCCTTGCGCGAGATCGCTCCGTTGACTTTCGGTTTCTATCGGTTTTGCCTGGCATCGTTGATTTTCGCCGGGTTCATGATTGTCCGGCGGCGGTATTTCCCTTACAGCCAATCGGAGTGGAAGCTCGTTCTCCTGTTGTCTATTCTGGCCATTCCGATAAACCAGGGCTTCTTCCTGGTCGGCCTCTCCCTCACGCCACCGACCCATCCAGCCTTGCTCTACGCCACGGCGCCGATCTGGGTCTATATCCTCTCCGCCTGGCGCAAAGAGGAAAAATTCAACACCCAAAAATCGATCGGCATCGCTATCGCTCTTGCAGGAGTGCTGGCCTTCTTCCTCGAAAAGGGGATAACGCTGGCTCTCCAGGATCTTCTTGGTGATTCACTGATATTGATCGCTGTCTGGGCTTGGGCGTTCTACACGGTCCTGGGTCGTCCGCTGGCGCAAGAACGCGGCGCCATGACCGTGACAGCCTCGGCCCTGATATTGGGAACGCTCATTTACTTTCCCCTGGGCATTTACCTGGCTTTGCGTTTCGATTATGCCAGTGTCACATGGGTCGGCTGGAGCGGTGTAATCTACACGGCCGTGATCACCTCTGTTATCTTGTATACCCTCTGGTATTGGATAATCAAACAAATGGAGCCATCGAAAGCGGCCGTATTCTCCAATCTTCAGCCGGTGCTGACTGCCGTCATGGCTTATTTCCTACTGGGCGAAAGGCTCTCTGCAGCGAGCATAGTCTCGGGCATAGTGATAATCATAGGCGTCTACGTCACGCAAAAGGCGTGATATTCCCATGCGGAACCCCTGCATGCCGGCATATCGTTATATCAATTGAATGAAAGGATATATTATGGATAATGAATTTGCGGATATGACCGCAATCTCCAGCGCCGAAATGGCCGCCAAAAGCGAACCGTCAATAGCGATGGATTCGGATATCGCATTGCTCGATACCTATTCGCAGGCGGTCATTCGCGCCGCTGAAAAAGTAAGCCCGTCGATTGTGAATGTCGAGGTCAGGCAATTGGTTCAGCCTCGCCCCGGAAGCAGGCGTCCGCCGGTGGACCGCCCCGGAAGCGGCTCAGGCTTCGTTTTCACGCCCGATGGCTTCATCCTGACCAACAGCCACGTTGTTCATGAGGCCACCAGCGTGCATGTCACCGCAGCCGATGGCAACCGCTACCTGGCCGAGGTCGTCGGCGACGATCCCGGAACCGACCTGGCGGTTATCAGGGTCACCGCGCCCCGCTTGCAGTCAGTGACATTTGGTGACTCGCAGAAGATAAGAGTCGGCCAATTGGTGATTGCGCTGGGCAACCCCTATGGTTTCCAGAGCACCGTCACTACCGGCATTGTCAGCGCTTTGGGACGGTCGCTGCGCTCGCAATCGGGGCGGCTGATCGATAACGTCATTCAGACCGATGCCGCCCTCAATCCGGGCAACTCCGGCGGCCCATTGGCTAATTCCGCCGGCGAGGTCATCGCAGTAAACACAGCCATTATTCAGCCGGCCCAGGGCATATGCTTCGCGATCGGGATCAACACCGCCAAGTATGTTGCCGGGCGGCTTATCAAAGATGGGAAAATTCGTCGGGGATATATCGGGATTGCCGGGCAAAACGTCCAGATTCACCGGCGGGTGGTGCGTTACTACAACTTGCCCGCTGAGAAGGGCGTGCTGGTCATATCAAGCGAGGACGGTTCACCTGCCCGCAGAGCCGGAATCACCATGGGCGATATTATCGTTGCATTTGATAATCAGGTCATCCGGGATATCGACGACTTGCAGAAGATGCTAACCGAAAAGGAAATCGGTGTCAAAATCCCGGTCATGGTTATCCGCCGCACGGAGAAGCTTGAGTTGGAGGTAGAGGCGGTGGAGGGGCAGCTGTAGGGCACCGTTGATTGCGTGTCACCCGCCCCGGGGCGGATGGCCGCAAGAATACAATCGCGTTATTTCCGAGCGCGGCGCCGTCAGGTGCCGCGCATACCCCAAACAAAAGCACGTTTCAATAACCGTTTCCGCCCCCCGCCGCCGCGGGGCGGCCGGGGCCAACCCGGCGTCAATTTAATTGATACATATCCGGGCCAAATTCTTCATTTATTACTTTACGTTCGCTTATCTGCATGAATTCCGGCGATAATACGACCCGCCAAAATTCGACGCTGCCACCACCGTATTCCCAAGTATAGAATTGCGCATGATAGTATTGTCCGTCTTGCGTTAACGAAAACGGCACCGCGGTTTCCGCGATCCATTCAGGTCGGCCGCCCAGTGTTCATGAGAATACCTCAGAGTATCATCAGGATCTCTGCGCCAATCATTCACGATCTCTCTCATTGTCGTTGTGTCGAGCATGTAATATGGGTTGTCGACGGAGAGGGTGTTAATATAAAAGGTGAGTAGGTTTTCAGCCTTGGCCGCATCTATCCCATCGGCCAAGTACCCTTTGGTCACCCGGAAGAACCTATACATGTCCCCCCCGAAATGGTAGATGCTCGAATCGCAGAGATTGAAGAGGTAATATCTATAAGGCGAATCGTCCGTATCGGTCATTTCCGGAGGCCAATTCGTCGAATACATCTGCACGCACGCCAAATCCGCAAAAGTGCCCGAGCGATAAATATCGGGCGGATAGCCCAGCGGATTGCCGGTTTCATCAGCCCATAGTTTTATTGCGGCTCAGAGGAAATATCCCTCCGAATCGAGCGGGCTGTCGTCGCCTTTGTTATATCCCAGAAGAGCGTTGTTCTCTATTATAAATGATGCCGAATATGCATCACTGGTTATTGTGGCGATGATTATCAAAACAAAAAGCATGAAATCATATCTCATAATACCCCCCCACCCCCAACAAAAACTGCGCGACGGGCACAATCATAATATCAGCACCCCCCGAGATGGGATCTATCTATGCGGTCGCGGCCTTCCCCCCGCGCCCTTACTTCTTCGGTATAAAGAAAATCCTGGCGTCGTGGTACCCCACGGCGAAGACGATACCCTCTTTGAGCTCCCTGGAGGTCAAATCGTAGGTGAGGTCGTCGAGCACATCGTGCATCTTAACCTTGGCCTGGCGGATTCCCAGGGCCTGCAGATCGACCGAGATGACGATCTTCTTGGTGAAATTGCTGTGCTGCGAGGTGAAAGTGGTATCGGTATTGATCATGTAAAGCACCACGCCCTTGTCGTTGGTCTGCGCTATCAGGTCGACATTGGGATCGGAGGCCGAGACAGGCGATTTAATCTTCTGCGCCTGGAGTATATGATGTATCAGGTTAAGCTTCCAGGGATCATACTTGGCCGAGATATCGAATGTAAACAGGTAGACCGCGCCGCTTCCGACCTTCTTGTAAACCCCTACGGCCTTCGTGCCCGACTTGGCAATCACCTTCTCGGAGCCGCGTGATGAGACGAATCCATACCGGATTGCCCTGATGGCGGTTTTATCCCAGGTTATATTGCAGGGGACCCAGTCGACAGTTGTCGACAGGCCCAGTCCCCTCGAAAGTATCCGGCTGGTCTCGAACTCCTCGTTATAACGCGGCATAAGGCCGATCAGCACAACTGTCTTGCCGGCGCGGACAGCGTCGAGGATGGCCTGTTGACTCTTTTCGGGCATATACTCGGCCGTGCCCACGAAAAAGAGGTCCTTCTCCTCGAAAGCATTCTCGGCCCCGGCGTCAACCACGGCATAATCGTATTTCAGATTCATGAGGTCCTGCCCCAGAGGGTTCAGGGTCTGGCCCACCAAATCATAGACATACGAGAATTGGCCTGTCATGCCGATATGGTGTTGCATCAGGTAATGCCGGTGATAAGCTATGGCTACCCGTGAGACCGGTTTGGCAGTATTGATCGTCAGGTGTTCAAGAGCGGCCCCCACTTTGCGCACGATTTCGTAGTTCTCGTTGACAGTGCCATCATGTCCCAGCGGCGAGCCCTGCCAATGATCGCGACCGACAAACATATAGTGGTTCATCCCCTTGAGCCCGGCGGCCAGGGAGCTGACTATGAGATAGCGATGATAACGGGACGATATCGCGGCCTGGGATTTGCTCAGCGTTATGTTCCTCTCGGACACCTCCACCGGTTTGCCGGCGAAAAGCTGGGGGGTCCAGCCGAAACCGGTCTTGCCGGTCAAAAACCTGATATTTCGTCCCAGGCGGGTGTAATCTTTTGAGTCGGGGATTTGCATGCCGATCAGCATCTTCTCGCCGCCGAATTCGTCAAAATTGGCCGGCAATCCGAAATCGTCGGTCCAGGCCAGGTTCACGGCGAAAAGACATCCCACCCCCAGGCCTTCCAGACGCTCTCTGATCGCCTGAATATACCATGACAATATCTGCGCCTTGAATTCCAACCAATTGAAATATTTGATCAGATCCTCGGGTTTTTTCGTCTCGATTGCCATAGGCGGCTCCACCGCCGAGAAATTTCTGACTTTCTTGCCGTAGGCATGGGGCAGGCGGTCGGGGGTCTGGTATTTTCCCTCGAGAAACTTGTGGAAATACTCCGCGATGACATGATTGTTGTAATCGGCGGCGAAAGCTCCCAGGTTGCCGCCGAAACTCAACTCCTCATCGAGTTGCAGGATGAATACCGGACCCTTGGGAAAGATGTAGTTCTGGATAACCTCGATCAAGCTTCCGAAATAGCGCTTGACATGCCCGAGATATTTGGGGTGAAGGTAGCTGGGCTGGTAGTTATCGGCGACACCGGGGCCGTTCTGGCCCATGACCAATTCGGCCTTGTTGTCTCTGGCAACAACGGCCTCATCCGAGAAAATATATTGAGGCAGGCCGCCGTTGAACCACTCGGCTTTGATCCACGGTCCGGGTTTCAAAATAACCTTGAAACCGAACTCGCGGCACAGCTCCAGAAAGACTATCAGGTCCTTTTCCGGTCCGCTGACACCGCGAAAATCAAATTCGCCGGGCCTGATCTCGTGGAGATTCCAGGGCACATATGATGAAATTATCTTGAATCCGGCTTTTTTTATCCTTTCGAAACAGATCGACCAGTATCTTTTCTCCACCCGAAAGTAATGCATCTCGGCCGAGAACGGGAAAAACTCATCTCTGCCAATTACGAACTTGTTTTCAATGATGCCAAGCATCCACTATCCTTCAAAAGAGATTCCAATATCTAACAGCCATTTAAATAGCTCGTTATATTAACCCATATCATCCACTAAGTCAATCAAAAAAACGTAATGCGAAACCCCATAATGTCTTATGCCGCGCATGTCAATATTGCCGTGGTGCTGCCATTTCGACAAACTTGCCCTCACATAAATAAATCGGGCCTCCCCTCAAAGGGGAGACCCGATTGTCTCTCGGAATCTAAGCTGTTGGCTTAAAATCCGTTACTGCTGATTAGACATCGCCTTCTTAATCGGGACGATGGCCGGTCTATCTTGACCAGCTCCGGGCGCTGCCAATCCTGCAGGCGGGCAATCATCGCAATATAAGAGTGCGGGTTGCAGCTGCTTCAGATAAGCAACGAAATAGGTGATGTCTATGCCATTGGTACTGCAGGTGCCATTGACATCCATGGCGGCAAAGAAGACGGTGTCTCCAACAGCACACGGTGGGTTGCAGTCGACCGGCGGATAGCTGCCGCCCTTGAGGTATGCGACACCATAGGTCACGTCGATACCGTTGGGGCCGCCGAAGTTGTTGATGTCGCCAGGAATGTAAGTGCAACCGCCGCCGCCACCAGTGACGTCGAATGTCACAGGAACGGTGTGGACCGTAGCGCCAAGCTCGTTGGTGTTGAAGACCACATCTCCGGTATAAGTGCCAATCGCGAGATCGGCAGCATCCATGGTGACATTAACCGGGGCTGTTCCAGCGGGTGGAACAAATATGCTGGTAACATCGACAGATAGCCACGGCTCCTGATAGGTACCGACGAAGCAGAAGGCCTGATCGTCGAAGGTCGCCGCCCAGGTGCCAAGGTTATCATTATACTGCCACGAATTGCCATCGCTTCCGAACAAGGAATTCTGCCACAGGAACGAGCAAGCATCGATTGTGGTGTTCTTGATTGAGAACCAGCCCTGGCTCATGACCATTGGCGGGGTTATCGTGGCAACGTATCCCTTTTGGGTGTAGCCGATGAAATTCCCTAAGGCGACCGGGCTGACAGTTACGTTGTAGAGCCCAACCTGGGGGCCAGGATAACCGCTTGAATCCTGATAGAAGCCTATTTCGAAGTCCGCAGGGTCTTCATCGCACTCGGTCCAGCAACAGATTAAATCGAGGCCCCAGAAGTGGATTTCCTCGATTGTGCCGAACACACCGGCGAAACTCTCGAATACCGTGTATCCAAGCTCGGTATCAGAGGTGTTGAAGGCCCATGATTCGCTGGGAAGCGTTGGGTTGGCGCCAAGCAGCACGCCGGTATCCGGGCATCCCGGAGGCGGAGGAGGAGGAACTGCATAGTCGACATCGATCACATAACTGCCGTATGAGAAGGAATCGTAACCGTCAACAACGATGTAGTAAGTGTTGCCGGCAATTACAGTCACTGGCGCATTATAATTCGCCGACAGCTCGGAAACCCAGCCGGGGCAAGCATCGTCGTTGCAGCCAACGACATTGCCCACTGTGTTCTCATAGACGTACAGCTTGGTATCGTATAGCGAGCCGTTGCACAGCGTGATCGTGAGCACGGAATCGACGGTGGCCACAAACGAGTAGACAACATCAGGAGCGCCTGTGTAGTCGTAGGGGCAGATCTCGTTGTAGTCATCGAAATAACCAGACGTTGTTCCGACGTCGTTGTAAGGCAGGGCCGTAATCGGAGTAGCGCTTCCGATGTTATCTCCGCCCTGCAGGATCACGTTGGGATCCGGAGCCGACGGGATAATATTGCTGGGGACCCTCTCGACTTCGTTCACTCTTAACGAGGCCATTGGATCGTTTCCGACAGGCGGAAGTATTGACGGCATGGCCGGCGGGTTGATCGAGATCGATACATCCGCCGTCAAGTCGGCATCACCGGTATTAGAAACGGTTAACAGCTCGGTATCGACACCACCGGTGTCTGCCTGTCCGCTGACTGCCGGCGGGTTGACACTAAATCCGGGCGACGGCAGATGCTCGCAGGTCATGGTCATCCAGTAAGGGGCGTCGGTGAATACCGTGGTAAACTGGGGAGCGAAGAAGGCGATATAGATGCCCGGGCCTGGGACATAAAATTCACCGGTGACGCTCAGCGTGTCGCAGGGACCGCCGGTTACGTAGTAGTCGAAATAACCGGTGTTATCACAAGGATCGGCCGAAAGCGGCTTTATCAAGCCGGCAATCCAATCAAATTCGGCTGTAGCGGTCAGGGTTACGTAGCTATTCTCAGTCACATTAAACAGGAACCAATCGGTGTCGCGGGTGCTGCCGTCAAACCAGCCTGTTCCGCAGACCGTTTCACCGCACTGGATAGTGTCAGGAAACGCATATGGAACGCTGTTACAGCCGCCGTTGTCCTCGGTCTCCTGAATGCCGCCAGGAGGACACAGAGCAACGCATGGCACAGAATAGGTTATCGAGAGGTTGAAGCTGGGGATGCAATCCGGGAGCGGCCAGGTATCAACCATTATATAATAGGTGCCGGCGGTCAGATCGAGGGGCGGAATGCTATGAGGAATGCCCTGCCATTCGTTGTCGAACGCGATGCAGTTCAACATTTCGCATTCTGTAGCGATTGCGATTCCGGTATAAGTGGTACCGAGAGGGTCGAGTGTGATTTCGATCGTCGTGTCGATTGGCAGTATGACTTCATAAACGAAATCCTCGCCTTCGTCATAGGAACCAAGGCAAGTGTTATAATTGTCATCGAGCATGCCACAAGTGGTGCCGCTCCAGGTGCCGGGGGCAGTGATCTGCAAATCAGGAATGCATGGCGCTGGATCTGCACATGTCATTGACATCCAATAGTCACCCGTGGTAAACGGCGCCGAGAACTGAGGAGCGAAAAAGGCGACATAAACGCCTGGTCCGGGGCCAGCCAAGAATCCCGTAACACTGAGAGTGTCGCAAGCGCCACCCAGAATGTAATAAGTGAGAGAACCGGAGTTGTCGCAAGGATCGGAGGAGAAGGGAACGATGATTCCGGCCAGATACGGGAATTCGGCGGTTGCGGTTATCGTTACGTCCTTATTGGAGGTTAACGTGAAAATAAACCAATCGGTATCGCGGGTGGCGCCATCAAACCAACCTGTCCCGGCGACGGTCTCGCCGCAAACTATGGTATCAGGAAATGCGGGAGGGATGGAGTTGCATCCGCCGTTATCCTCGGTTTCCATTGTCGCGCCGGGCGGGATAGTAACCACGCATGGCACGACCTCGGAAACCGTAAACGTATAATCGCCGGTATACCCCGACGAATATGGCTCGAAATCGACATAGTAGGTGCCGGCCACGAGATGCTGCGCCAATATCGGCATCATCTCATTGGCGCCGGTGCAGCCATCATCGTTGTAGCCCAGATCGCCGAAGCAACAGAGGGTGCCCAAATACAAATAGGCGTCCCACGAAGAGGGCCCGCCGCAGAAGGAGAATTCCCAATCGGCCTCATAGGGGATGATGACTTCGTAGATGTGGTCTTCACCCAGGCGCAAGGAGCAATCATCACCCGCCCCGACTGTGGAGCCGCTCCAGGAACCGGGAGCAGTAACAGTAAAGTCGGGAACGCAAGTGGGGGTCTCGGTTATGTTCAGGGTATATGCGCCGTTGCTTGATCCCCAACCATCAACCACGATAAGCACGGCCTGTCCCGCAGTAAGCGAGATGTTAGTGAGCTCGGACTGAAGGCCACATTGGTCGTCGTTGCCACAGATTAAATCCGCAATTGTAGGCTCGGTGGGGCAGGTGAAATTATAAATCTCAAGACCGGTGTCGTAAGAGCTGCCACAAAGCGAGAAGTTATACAGCCCGGCCGACGGAGCAGTCCACTTGTAAGTGACATCGGGGCCTGCGCCCGACGAAGTCCCGCTAAAATAACCCGGCCAGCACGCCGGTAGCGTGCCATATGGCCCATAGTTATTTACCCTGCCAGTGGTTGTACCGGCATCGGACGTCGGCAGAGCGGAACCAAGGTCGAAATAATCGCTGCAGTTTTCACCGCCCTGCAAGATAAAACCAGGCTCGGTCGGCGCGCTCAGCCCTTTGCTGGCCAGAAATTCCCTGTCTTTTTGACTCAGGGGCGCGATATCGCTCGTGCTTGCGACCGGGTTCTGGGTCACAGCTATGTTGTCTGGAGTTGCTAATTTTTTGGCCTCATCAACGAGAACCTGTTGGGGTGTGGGGCTGACTTTCGCCGTTGTATTTGCTGGGGCGGCAAAAGACAAGCTACAACACCAAAGCAGTAAAATCGCGATGGAGCAAGAGAAAACTTTCTTCATATTCTTCTCCCAACAGTAATTAGGAAATTAAAAACGAACGTTCTTTTACCTGATTTGCCTGATTTCCCTGATGATTAATTGTTAGAAGAATGAAGAGTAACAATTAAGAAAAAGGTTGTTCTTCTTATCACCTCCTCGTGGCTACGTTGTAGTTTGTACTGCAGACGCCTGAAATGCTACTCCAAA
>MEWP01000078.1 GCA_001775395.1 candidate division Zixibacteria bacterium RBG_16_53_22
CCGCTCCTTCTCCTCCGGGGCATTGTCGATGCTGTCAAAATCCCGCACCGTCACTCCCTTGAACTTGCGGTTCAAGACCATCGTGATGGCCGCCGTCAACGTCGTCTTGCCGTGGTCGACGTGACCAATCGTCCCCACATTAACGTGCGGCTTCGTCCTCTCAAACTTCTGCTTGGCCATTCGTAAATCCTCTTTCGCTTAAAGAATTTATCATCCAATATTATTTTTTCTGGTCAACCAGCACGCCCCTGATTTGCTGAATCATCTTCTCCTGCATGGCCTCAGGAATAGGGGCGTAATGAGCAAATTGCATCGTGTATACCGCGCGCCCCTGCGAAAGCGAACGCAAAGTCGTGGCATATCCAAACATCTCCGAAAGCGGGGCCTGGGCGGCTATCACGATGGCATCGGGACGATGCACGACCCCGGCGACCTTGCCGCGGCGTGAATTCAGGTCGCCTATGACATCGCCCATGTACTCCTCCGGCGACACCACCTCGACATCCATGACCGGCTCGAGCATGGTCGGGCTGGCGCGGCGCGCGCCCTCTTGAAGAGCCATTGAGCCCGCAATCTTGAAAGCGATCTCCGATGAATCGACCTCATGGTAGGAGCCATCGAGTAGTTCGACCCTGACATCGACCATCGGGTATCCGGCGATAATGCCATTTTCCAGTGCCTCTTTGGCGCCCTGCTGCACAGCCGGGATAAACTCATTGGGAATCGTGCCGCCTTTGGTGCAATCTTCGAATTCGAATCCCTTGCCCTGGCCGCTGGGCATAACCCGGATCTTGACATGACCATACTGGCCCCGGCCACCGGTCTGCCGGATGAACTTGCCTTCGGCTTCGGCGGTTGCGGTGATGGTCTCCCGATAGGCCACCTGCGGCTTACCGACATTGGCCGAGACATTGAACTCGCGCTTCATCCTATCGACGAGAATTTCGAGGTGCAGCTCACCCATGCCGGAGATAATGGTCTGGCCGGTCTCGGTATCGGTCTTGACCTGAAAAGTCGGGTCTTCGTCGGCCAATCGATTGAGCGATTCCGATAACTTGTCCTGGTCGGCCTTGGTCTTCGGCTCGATGGCCACATAAATAACGGGGCTGGGGAATGTCATCTGCTCGAGGATAATCGGATGCGACTCTGCGCAAATGGTGTGGCCGGTAGTAGTTTGTTTCAAGCCAACCAGAGCTACGATATCGCCGGCCTGGCATTCCTTAAGATCGGCGCGCTTGTTGGCGTGCATGGCCAGGATGCGGCTTATTCTCTCGCGCCTTTGGTTGACGGGGTTATATACGGTATCACCGGCCTTCAGCGTGCCGGAATATATTCTCGCATAAGAAAGACGGCCCACGTAGGGGTCGCTCATAATCTTGAATACCAGGCCGGCAAACGGCTTATCGGGATCAGGTTCGCGAACTATTTCCTTGCTGTGTACCGGATCGAATCCTTTTACTGGAGGCAAATCGAGCGGCGATGGCAGGAAAGCAACGATGGCGTCGAGCAAAGCCTGGACGCCCTTGTTTTTATAGGAAGATCCGCACAGAACCGGCGTAATTTTCAGGTCGAGCACGGCCTTGCGGAGCGCAACCCGGATCTCGTCGGGCTCAATCGGCTGATTGTGAACGAATTTATCAAGCAGGCCCTCGTCATAATCGGCCAGTTCCTCGAGGAGTTTTTCGCGCTTCTCTTGCGCCTGGTCATAAAGGCTGTATGGTATGGGGCCGTCGACAAATAGCACGCCCTGGTTCTCATCGCGGTAATTTCGCGCCGTCATGGTTATCAGGTCGATAACGCCGGTGAACAGGTCCCCCTGGCCGATCGGCAGGTGTATCGGGACGGCATTGGCGCCAAGTCGCTTTTTCATCATTTCGCAGGCGCCCAGGAAATTCGCGCCGATCCTGTCCATCTTGTTGACATAGGCAATTCGCGGCACGCGGTATTTGTCGGCCTGCCGCCAAACGGTCTCAGACTGCGGCTCAACCCCGCCAACCGAGCAGAACAAGGCAATGGCGCCATCGAGCACTCTCAACGATCTCTCCACCTCCATGGTGAAATCGACATGCCCCGGAGTATCGATGATATTGATGCGGGTCCCGTTCCAGAATATGGTGGTGGCGGCGGAGGTGATGGTGATACCACGCTCCTTCTCCTGCTCCATCCAATCCATGGTAGCGGCGCCCTCATCGACCTCGCCGATCCTGTGCACCTTGCCCGAATAGAACAGAATACGCTCGGTGGTCGTGGTCTTACCGGCGTCGATATGAGCCATGATCCCGATGTTGCGTGTCTGTCCTAATTGCCTGTCCATTGACATAAAAAAATCCGCTGCCCCTAATAATGGCGCCCGAAAAGCCAGGCGCCCGCGGTAGCGGATTCACCTCGCTTTTTCGGCTATTTCGCTGTCTCTGTCCTTACCATCCTGAAAGAGAGAGTTTTACGCTCAAGGTTTTACCATCTGAAATGAGCGAAGGCTTTGTTGGCCTCGGCCATTTTATGAGTATCCTCTTTTTTCTTCACAGCAGCACCCTCGTTGCGGGATGCGGCAATAATCTCGGCGGCTAACTTCTCGGCCATGGTATGTTCCGGCCGGGTCCTGGCATAAGATATCAGCCACCTGATAGCCAGGGCGGTCCGCCGGGCCGGGCGAACTTCTACCGGAACCTGGTAGTTGGCGCCGCCCACACGACGCGATCTGACCTCAAGCATTGGCTTGATATTGTTTAATGCCTTCTGAAAGACCTCGATGCCGGTCTGGCCGGTTTTTTCACCGACCGAGTCGACGGCACCATAGAAGAGTTGTTCGGCCACCGATTTCTTGCCACGGCCCATGAGTCCGTTGATGAACTGAGTCACCAGCGATTGGCCGTAACGCTGATCGGGCGTCCTCTCTTTCTTAATTATTTTCTTTCTTCTTGGCAAAATTACCTCTCCGAGAGGTCGAGTCCTCTCGAGCCCTCGAATTATTTCCTGGGCCTTTTGACCCCATACTTCGATCTACTCTGCTTGCGGTCCGCGACGCCGGCGGTATCGAGAGTGCCGCGAATGATATGATACCGCACCCCGGGCAAATCCTTGACTCTGCCGCCCCTGATCAGCACGATGGAGTGCTCCTGAAGGTTGTGGCCCTCGCCCGGGATGTAGGAGGTTACTTCGATACCGTTCGTTAATCTCACCCGCGCCACTTTGCGCAATGCCGAGTTGGGCTTCTTTGGCGTAGATGTGTAAACCCTGGTGCAAACTCCTCTCTTTTGAGGACAACTCCCCAGGGCCGGCGTCTTCGGCTTAACTTCGACTTTCTTTCGTCCCACTCTGATCAGTTGATTGATTGTCGGCAAAAATCCTCCATATCAAAAAAATACAGACATTTAAAATATCCATTGAATGACATTTGTCAAGGCCTTTTCATCCAATAGCTTCAATCTTTTTCTCTTCCTCTTCAGCCTCTTCCTCGTCGACCAATTCGAGGTTCTTATAGTAGCTGAACCCGGTCCCGGCCGGGATCAAACGTCCGATGATGACGTTTTCCTTCAGGCCCAGCAGATTATCAATCTTGCCGTTTATCGAGGCCTCTGTCAATATCCTTGTCGTTTCCTGGAATGAGGCAGCCGAGAAGTAGCTCTCGACCGAGAGCGAGGCCTTGGTGATGCCCAACAACAACGGCTCAAATGTCGCTGGGCTTTCGCCCTCCTGGATGACCCTGCTGTTTTCATCCTGGAATTTGATCTTATCGACCGTCTCGCCCTCGAGGAAGTTGGTATCGCCGGGATCGAGGATCTTGATCTTCTGCAGCACTTGCCGGATGATGACCTCGATATGCTTGTCGTTAATCTTGACGCCCTGCAGGCGGTAAACCCCCTGGATCTCGTTGACCAGGTACTCTTGAACGGCGCCCGGACCCTTGATTCGAAGGATATCATGCGGGTCGATAGGCCCCTCGCAGAGCCTGTCGCCCGACAGGATCTGATCGCCGTCGTGAATCAGCATATGCTTGCCGTGGGGCACAAGATATTCCTTGAACTCACCATGTTCGCCATGCACAATGATCTGCTGGTTTCCCCTGACAATTTTGCCATATTCGACCGTGCCGTCGATTTCGGAAACCACCGCCGGGTCCTTGGGATGCCGGGCCTCGAACAGCTCCGCCACCCTGGGAAGGCCGCCGGTGATATCTTTGGTCTTATAAATTTCACGGGGAATTTTGACCAGCATCTGACCGGCCCGAACCTCATCATTATCTTTCACAGAGAGATGGGCGCCCGTGGGAATCGAATAGTTGGCCAGCCGCTTGCCTTTTGGATCCATAATAGCGATGTGGGGGCGAAGCGTCTTCTCGCGCTGCTCGATTATCACCCGCGCAGAAAGGCCGGTGGATTCATCGAGCTCCTCACGATATGTCACGTTCTCGATAATGTCGATATATTCGACCCGGCCGGTTTTCTCGGTCAGAATCATGTTGGTATGCGGATCCCATTCGAACAGCACGTCCTCTTTGTCGACCATCACACCGTTCTTGACCCTGAGGAGGGCTCCATAAGGGACGTTGGAGCGATGCCTGATCTTGCCGCCATCATGAATTTGCAGTTCGCCGTCGCGAGAGACGACTGTAAAGGTGCCCTCCTGCTCGCCGGGAACGCTTCTGACCTTAGATAGCTCCACCTTGCCGCCGGATTTGGCGGAGATCTTCGACTGGGCCGCGATAACCGCCGCCGCGCCGCCGATGTGGAAGGTGCGAAGCGTTAGTTGCGTGCCGGGCTCGCCGATCGATTGAGCGGCGACGACGCCGACAGCCTCCCCGAGGTTGACCATCCGACCGGTGCTAAGGTTTCGTCCATAGCAGTTGGCGCATACACCACGGCGCGATTCGCAGGTCAACACGGAGCGGATCGGCACTCGCTCGATTCCAGACTCGTCTAACAAAACGGACGCCGCCTCATCGATCTCAATTCCTGCCGGCACCGCGATATCGTCAGGATTCAAGGGGCTGTAAATATCGGTCAGGGCCACACGGCCGAGAATACGGTCTCGCAACGGCTCTATGACCTCCTCGCCCTCCTTGAGGGTGCCGATTTCCAGACCCAAAATCGTGCCGCAGTCGTTTTCCGTTATGATAACATCCTGGGCCACGTCGACTAACCGTCGCGTTAGATAGCCGGCATCGGCAGTCTTTAAGGCTGTGTCGGCCAGACCTTTCCTGGCGCCGTGGGTGGAAATGAAGTACTCCAAAACAGTCAATCCCTCCTTGAAGTTGGCTGTAATGGGCGATTCGATAATCTCGCCGATTTGGCCTGTCATTCTCTTCTGGGGCTTGGCCATAAGGCCGCGCATACCGGCCAATTGGCTGACCTGGTCGCGCGAACCGCGGGCGCCGGAATCGGCCATCATGTAAATCGGGTTGAAGCCCTGATCTACTTTGGAAATCCTATCGAACATCACGCGGGCGACCTCATTGGTAGTCCGCGTCCATGTGTCAATCACCTTGTTGTAGCGTTCGCCGTTGGTAATGGCGCCGCGTTCGTACTGCCTGGTGATATGATCGATTTCCTTGTTGGCCTGGTCGATAAGCGCCTTCTTCTCCGGCGGCACCACGATGTCATCGATACCGACGGTGACACCGCCCTTGGTTGCGTATTCGAATCCCAAGTTTTTGAGTCCATCGAGGAATTCCGCCGTTTTCTCGTTTCCAAGAAGGCGGTGGGCCTCGGAGGCCAACTTTTCGAGTTCGCTCTTGGAGGCGGTTTTATTGAAGAAGCCGAGCTCGGATGGCACAATCTGGCTGAAGATCACACGGCCGACCGTAGTTTCGAGCAATTTCTTGCGGCCCGGCAATTGAATTTTTATTATGGCGTGCAAGCCGACCTCGCCAACTGAATAGGCATAAACGACATCGTCGAGCGAGCCGAATTTCATGCCCTCGCCTTTTTCGCCGGGGCGCTCCTTGGTCAGATAATAGCATCCGATAACCATATCCTGCGATGGCACGGCGATCGGCTTGCCCGAAGATGGCTGAAGCAGATTGTTCGATGCCAGCATCAGGATTCTGGCCTCAAGTTGAGCCTCGAACGAGAGCGGCACATGGACCGCCATCTGGTCGCCGTCGAAATCGGCGTTGAAGGCGGCGCAAACCAGTGGGTGCAGCCTGATGGCCTTGCCCTCGACCAGGACCGGGTAGAAGGCCTGTATGCCCAGCAGGTGCAGGGTTGGGGCTCGGTTCAAGAGCACCGGATGGTCCTTGATGATTTCCTCCAGAATATCCCAAACCTCAGGCCTTTCGCGCTCCACCAGCCTTTTTGCGGACTTAACGGTCTGGACATACCCCTTTTCTTCCAACTTATGGATTATAAAGGGCTTGAATAGCTCAAGCGCCATGTTTTTGGGCAGGCCGCATTGATGAAGTTTCAACTCCGGTCCCACCACGATAACGGAACGGCCGGAATAATCCACTCTCTTGCCTAACAGATTCTGACGGAATCGCCCCTGCTTACCCTTGAGGAGGTCAGAAAGTGACTTTAGAGGCCGCTTGGAATCGCCGCGCACCGAGCGGGAGCGTCGGCCATTGTCGAACAGGGCATCGACGGCCTCCTGAAGCATCCTTTTCTCATTTCTCAAGATGACTTCGGGGGCCTTGATTTCGATCAGCTTCTTGAGGCGGTTATTCCTATTGATAACGCGGCGGTAGAGATCGTTCAGATCCGAGGTCGCGAACCGGCCGCCTTCAAGAGGTACCAGAGGCCTTAGGTCCGGAGGGATAACGGGGATGACTTCGAGAACCATCCACTCGGGCTTGTTGCCCGACTGACGGAAGGCCTCGATGACGCGCAGGCGCTTCAAGGTATCTTTCTTTCTCTGAACCGATGTCTCGACCTTGACCTGCGCTCTCAGCGACACCGCCAACTCCTCGATGTCGAGCCCTCTGAGAAGGTCGCGGATGGCCTCGGCGCCCATCTTGGCCACGAACTGCTTGCCGCCCTCCTCGAGCTCAAAATGCTGGTCTTCCGAGATGATCTCCATTTTTTTGAGCGAGGTGTTGCCCGGGTCGACCACGATATATGACTGGTAATAGATTATCCTCTCGAGTTCCCTGACTGTCAGGTCGAGCAGGTAGCCAATTCGCGACGGCAACGAATGCGAATACCAGATATGGGTCACGGGAACGGCCAGATCGATATGGCCCATCCGCTCCCGGCGCACCTTGGATTGTGTGACCTCGACCCCGCAGCGGTCGCAAACGATGCCGCGAAAACGTATGCGCTTATATTTTCCGCAATTGCACTCCCAATCTTTGACCGGGCCAAAAATTCTCTCGCAGAATAAGCCGTCTTTCTCCGGCTTGAAACTGCGGTAGTTGATGGTCTCGGGCTTGGTGACTTCACCAAACGACCAGGAACGAATAACCTCCGGAGAGGCGATCTTAATTCTTATCGCCTCGAAATCCGATGGTTTTTTCTGATTCTTTGCAAAAGGATCGACCACGAAAGTCTCCTTATTCAAGAAGCCCCGAAAGGACCTGTTATTTACTTCTCCATCAATTCAACGTCCATGCCAAGCGACTGAAGCTCCTTGACAAGTACATTGAACGATTCCGGAATACCCGGTTCCGGAGGATTATCCCCTTTTACTATAGCCTCGTAGATGCGGGATCGGCCTGCTACGTCATCCGATTTGACGGTCAACATTTCCTGCAATGTATAGGCGGCGCCGTAGGCCTCGAGCGCCCAGACCTCCATCTCGCCGAACCTCTGGCCGCCGAATTGCGCCTTGCCGCCCAACGGTTGCTGGGTGACAAGCGAGTAGGGCCCTATGGAACGGGCGTGGATCTTGTCATCGACGAGGTGCGAGAGTTTCATCATATACATCTGGCCGACCGTGATCTCGTGTTCGAATTTATCGCCCGTGCGTCCGTCGTAGAGAACGGTTTTGCCATTTTCGGGAAGCTTGGCCTCGCGCAGCCAGGCCCGAATCTCGTCGATATTGGCGCCGTCGAATACAGGGCTGGCGACATGGAAGCCGAGAAGCTTGGCCGCCCAGCCAAGATGCGTTTCCAGTATTTGGCCGACATTCATACGCGACGGCACTCCCAGAGGGTTAAGAATGATATCAAGCGGGGTGCCATCGGGCATATACGGCATATCCTCCATCGGCACAACCTTGGCTACGACACCCTTATTTCCATGGCGTCCGGCCATCTTATCGCCGACTGAAAGCGCGCGCTTGGTGGCGATAGATACTTTCACGAGCTGAACTACTCCCGGAGAAAGCTCCGCGCCGCGGATTATTTTCTCAAGCTCGATTTCGAGTTGAGCCTGCTTTTTCTGAATAAGAGCTCGCGCCTGTACCAGCAACTCCTCGACACGGCCGTTAACCCTGTCGTCGCTGGTGAATCCGTTCTCGGCGATAAGTTCCAGGGCATGAATATCCTCGAAGCTGTCCTCGCGGTACTTGGTGCCGGCTTTAATGGCCACCTCGCCGTTTTCGTCTTTCACGGTCCGGGCGGTATGACCATCCAGCAAAATACCCAGGTTGCGATTTCTCATCATGGCGACATAATCGATTTGCTTGGCGAACGCCTTCCTGGTGCGCGCGGTTTCATTGCGCTCCTGCTTCTTGGCCGCCTCGGAACGCTCCTTGCGCGAGAAGACTTTTGTATCGACCACGATGCCCTTCATGCCCGGCGGGGCCTTGAGAGAGGCATCCCTGACATCGCCGGCCTTCTCGCCGAATATGGCGCGAAGCAGCCTTTCCTCGGGAGACAGCTCGGTCTCGCCCTTGGGCGTAACTTTGCCTACCAGAATATCGCCGGCCTCAACCTCGGCGCCGGTGCGGACAATGCCGCGCTCGTCGAGGTTCAACAGAGCCTCCTCCGAAACGTTCGGGATCTCCCGGGTTATTTCCTCGGGGCCGCGTTTTGTGTCGCGCACCTGGAGTTCAAATTCCTCTATATGAATGGAGGTGAAAATGTCATCAGAGACCAGGCGCTCGGAGACGATAATGGCGTCCTCGAAATTATAGCCCCTCCAGGGAAGAAATCCGACCAGGGTATTGGCGCCCAGCGCGATTTCCCCTCTATCGGTACCGGGGCCATCCGCGATCGGGTCACCGGCTTCGACCTTATCGCCGAGGTGGACGATGGGCCGTTGGTTTATGCAGGTATCCTGGTTGGAGCGCCGGAATTTGGTAAGCTCATACTCATCGAATTCCACCAGTTCCATGACCTTTTCCTTGCCGCGCCGGATTGGCCGAATGACAATCTTTTCGGCGTCGACGTATTCCACTGTGCCGGCTCTCTTGGCCACCACGACGGCTCCGGCATCAACTGCGGCCCGGCCCTCCATGCCCGTCCCTATGATGGGCGTTTCAGTCTTGAGCAGAGGCACTGCCTGGCGCTGCATGTTGGAGCCCATCAGAGCCCTATTGGCATCGTCATGTTCCAAAAACGGAATCAGCGCCGCCGCTACCGAGACCAATTGCTTGGGCGAAACATCCATGAAATCAATATCCTCGGGGTTGGCCACGATGAACTCGCCTTTGTGACGGGCTTTGACCAGGCTGTTTACGAATTTGCCGCTGTCGCTCAGCGGTTCATTGGCCTGGGCCACTTTATATTTATCCTCCTGGTCGGCAGTCAGGAATTCTATTTCATCGGTGACCTTGCCGTTTTTGGCACGCCGATAAGGCGTTTCGAGGAAACCATACTTGTTAATCTTGGCATAAGTCGAGAGCGAAGCGATAAGGCCGATATTCGGACCTTCCGGGGTCTCGATCGGACAGATGCGGCCATAATGAGTATGATGAACGTCGCGCACCTTAAAACCGGCTCGCTCGCGCGTCAAGCCACCCGGGCCCAGGGCCGAAAGGCGCCGCTTGTGGGTCAATTCCGCCAGCGGATTGGTTTGATCCATGAACTGCGAAAGCTGCGATGACCCGAAGAAGCTGTCGATAACGGCCGAAATGGTCCTGGCGTTGACCAGATCGTGCGGCGATATCTGTTCCTGATCCTTAAGACTCATACGCTCGCGGATGGTGCGGGCCATCCTCGACAGGCCGACTGAGAACTGATTCGAGAGGAGTTCGCCGACTGAACGCGCCCGGCGGTTACCAAGGTGGTCGATGTCGTCGACGTCGCCGATGCCATTTCGCAGATTGATGAGATATTGAATTATGGCGATGAAATCCTTGCGGTTGAGCACCGTTTCCTCGAGGGGGACATCGAGCCCCAGTCTCTGATTTATCATGTAGCGGCCGACCTCACCGAGGTCATAGCGCTTGGGATTGAAAAACAGCTTCTCAACCAAATCTCTTGCCAGCTCCTCGGTAGGCGCGTCGCCGGGCCTGATCAGGCCGTATATCTTAAATAGCGCTTCCTGGTACGAGGAAGTGCTGTCCTTCTCGATGGTGTTGCGGATGATACCGGCATCGCTGGCGAAATCGACATCGAGGATATCGAGCTTATCGGCTTTCAACTCGACCAGCCTCTTGAAGATCTCATCGGTGATCTCCTGGTTGGCGGCGACAATCACCTCGCCTGAAGAACGGTCGGCAATGGTCTGGGCCGAGACGGAGCCGATGAACTTGTTGCCCTTGCGGGCCGAAATTGATTCCGATTGAAATTTGTAAAACGCCTTAAGGAGGTCTTCATTGGACGAATATCCCAGAGCACGAAGCAGAGTAGTGGCCGCCAATTTCCGGCGCGAATCGATGTGGACAAACATGATATCGTTGACATCGAGGGTAAATTCCACCCACGAGCCGCGATACGGGATAATCCTGGCCGAATAGAGCCTCTTGCCATTAGGATGAATTTCCTCATCGAAAAAGACTCCCGGGGAGCGGTGGAGCTGGCTGACTATTACGCGCTCGGCGCCGTTGATAATGAACGTGCCGTTTTCGGTCAGCAATGGAAATTCGCCCAGGAACACGTCTCTTTCGACAATATCCTTCACGGACTTTTCTTTGCTGTCTGCCACCGCTTCGCGAACGACCAACCTGAGGGTGGCTTTAAGCGGGGCTCCAAACGTCATATTCCGCTCGCGGCATTCTTTTATGGAGTAGCGCGGCTCGCCCAGCGAGTATTTCACGAATTCCAGGGAAAAAAGCTCGTGGACATCCGTAATGGGAAATATGGACATGAACACCGCCTGGAGCCCGATAGTCTCTCGTTTCTCCGGAGGCACATCACGCTGCAAAAAACTATCATAAGACGAAAGCTGAACGTCGAGGAGATTCGGAACCTCGATTTTCTCTTTCAACTTAGAAAAACTCTTTCGTTCGACCCTGTTAAATGGTCTCACCTAAGAACCTCCTGTGGGATTTTATCCCGGCAATAGGCGGGACTTTCGGTCCCGCGGCTATTTATAGGACCCCTCTCGGGGATATAATGATCACTTCAACAAAACCGTGGCGCCGGATTCTTCCAGTTTCGCCTTGGCCGCCTCTGCTTCCTCGCGCGGCACGCCTTCCTTGACTTTCTGAGGCGCACCCTCCACCAGGTCCTTGGCTTCTTTCAGGCCGAGATTGGTCAGCTCGCGGACGACCTTAATTACCTGAATCTTCTTGGCGCCGGCATTCTCGAGAACGACATCGAATTCAGTCTTCTCCTCGGCCGCCGGGGCCGCCGCGCCGGCCGCCCCGCCGCCCGCCATCGCCATAGGCGCCGCCACCGCCGGCGTGACACCGAATTCCTGCTGCATTTTCTTCGACAGGTCGGACAACTCAATGATGGTCATGTCCTTGATGATATCGAATGCCTTTTGAACCTTCTCACTCATTTTCAAGACCTCTTTTACCCGAATACTAATCCGGGTTTGTTATTGTTTCTTACTTTTGCCCTTTATTACCGTATCGATCATGCGAGCCGAAACCGCTTTTCCCGCAAGCGGCTTAGAAGCATCGGACGCAGACCGAAATCCGTTTTGTCATTCTTTGCTCTTGGCGACAGCGTCAAGCGTACCGACGAACTCCCTGGTGGCGGCCTCCAGGACCATGATAAACTGCGAGATCGGCGCTTGCACCGTACCGATCAGCGTCGCCAACACGACCTCGCGCGGCGGTAGCTCCGCAAATGTCTTCAGAGAATCGGCGCCGTACATCCGGCCATCATAAAAAATGGCCTTGAAGCGGGGCTTCTCGTTATCCTTGATCGAGTCGTAGATTATTTTCGCCGGTACCGAGGGGTCGTCGTATCCGAATATAATCGAGGTCGGCCCGTTGAAATGCTCCGCGAGGGAGCTCATGCCGGTATCCTTAACAGCCAGTCTCAGCAGGGTGTTCTTGGAAATCCTCATCTCGCTCCTGGCATTTCTGAGCTTTCGGCGCAGGATTGTCATGTCGGCCACGTTGATGCCGGTATGATCCGTGATTATGATCTGCCTGGCGTTGGCCATCTTCTCTTTCAGGCCGGCCAGTTCCTTTTCTTTCTGTGTCCTATCCATTATCGATATCCACCTTTACTTGCCCAGAGCCGCAATTTCGTTGACATCCAGCTTGATGCCGGGTCCCATGGTGCTGCTGATCGCGGCATTTTTGAGGTACGTGCCTTTGGCTGCCGCCGGCTTGGCCTTCATAACTGCCGTAAGAAAAGTCCTGAGGTTTTCCGTTATTTGATCATCGCTGAACGAAAGCTTGCCGACGCCCACCTGGATATTGGCCGTTTTGTCGAGCCTATACTCGATCTTCCCCGCCTTAACCGCTTTCACCGCTTTGGCGATATCCATCGTGACGGTGCCGGACTTGGGATTCGGCATCAGCTTCCTGGGACCGAGAATCTTGCCCAGCTTGCCGACCTGTCCCATCATGTCGGGGGTGGCGATGATGACATCGACGTCAGCCCAGCCGCCCTGAATCTTCTCGATATACTCCTCGGCTCCGATCATATCGGCGCCGGCCTCTTCGGCCTCCTTCGATTTCTCGCCTTTGGTAAGGACCAGCACTTTGATCGATTTACCGGTGCCGTGAGGCAGGACCGTCGTTCCCCTGACCATCTGGTCGGCCTTCTTGGGATCGACTCCAAGGCGCACGGCGGCCTCGACAGTTTCATCAAACTTGGCGTGAGCCATTTGCCGCATGAGCTTTACCGCGTCACCCAGGGTATAGGTCTTTCCCGGCTCCAGCTTTTTTGCGGCCTCCGCATATTTTTTTCCTCTTTTCATAAGACTCCTGCTTCAGGATCTCCCCTTAACGACCCAATTGTAAAATAACTGATCTAATGCCACTTGCGAAATGCTCGTCAATCAGACGGAATCCGGCCGGGCTACAGACTCTCGACGACATCAATGCCCATGCTGCGGGCGGTCCCGGCAACCATGCTTTCGGCCATGTCCAGGTCGACCGCGTTCAGGTCGGGCATTTTCAACCTGGCGATTTCCTTAACCTGGGCCCGTGTCACGCGCCCGACCTTGTTGCGATTTGGCTCGCCGGAACCCTTTTCCAACTTGGCCGCCTTTTTCAGAAGTATCGCGGCCGGTGGAGTCTTCGTAATGAAAGTAAATGATTTATCCTGGTAGACCGTGATGATCACCGGGATAATCATGCCCGCCTGCGACTGCGTCCTGGAGTTGAACTGCTTGCAGAACTCCATGATATTGACACCCTGCTGGCCCAGCGCCGGGCCGACCGGTGGCGCCGGAGTCGCATTTCCGGCGGGAATTTGTAATTTGACCATGCCAACTACTTTTTTGGCCACGAGAACTCCTTTATTCCAGTTTTTTTAAAGGCTTTTTACCTGCAGGTAATCAAGTTCAACCGGAGTGGGACGTCCAAATATTGAAACCATGACTTTGAGTTTGCGTTTTTCGGGGTTGATTTCGCTGACCGTACCCGAGAAATCCGAGAAGGGGCCGTCGACGACCTTGACAGCCTCTCCGATCTTGTAGGGGATATCCAGAACATCGCGGTTTTTCGACCTGTCGATTTGGGCCAGGATCCGCTTGACCTCGGTCTCGCGGAGCGGCACGGGCTTTCCGGATGCGCCCACGAAATTCGTTATTCCGGGTGTCGATGTCACCAGGTGCTGGGTTTCCTTGTTCAACTCCATTTCGATCAGGATATAACTGGGCAGGAATTTCTTTACTGAAGTTGCCCGCTTGCCCTGGCGCATTTCGACTATTTCCTCGGTCGGCACGAGAATCTGGCCAAACAATTCCTTCATCCCCTCGGCCTCGGCCGCCGATTCCAGGTATTTCCTGGCCTTGTTTTCATGCCCGGAATAGGTGTGGGCTACATACCATTTTTTTGCCATATGCGACGCTTAGCCCCCGACAACCTTGATTAGAATGTGGACTACCTGGTTGACGCTCCAGTCGACGATGCCGATAAAGACGGCCACGATCACCGACATGAAGATGACGACAATGGTCGAGCCAATCAGCTCATCGCGCGAGGGCCAGGCCACCTTCTGGAGTTCCTGGTAAACATCGTTTAGAAATTTCTTGACTTTGGCGAACATTTTATTCCTTTAATCATTCTAAGCAGGACAGGAGGGACTTGAACCCCCAGCCTGCGGTTTTGGAGACCGCTGCTCTAGCCAATTGAGCTACTGTCCTGTGAGCCTGATACTACCTGGTCTCTTTGTGCGGAGTATGTTTGCCGCAATAAGGGCAGAACTTGCGAAACTCGACACGATCGGGGTGCTTCTTCTTGTTCTTGGTATCCGTATAATTGTGCTGCTTGCACTCGGTGCAGGCCAGTATTACTATTTCACGCGGCATCTCAAATTTCCTATTCTATTATGTCGGTGATGACACCGGCGCCGACGGTGTGGCCGCCTTCGCGGATGGCGAAGCGCAGCTCCTTCTCCATGGCGATCGGCGC